>JAHWKW010000016.1:0-82493 GCA_019347675.1 Actinomycetota bacterium
CCCCCCACGCCCAAGGCGGGCGCCTGACGCTGCACACCGCCGGGCTGGGGTGCCGCTACCACCACCGCCGCTACGACCACCACACATGGCAGATCACCTGGACCCACCAGCGCCCCATCCTGCACCCACCTGGATCCCGCACCGGCCCCGACCCGTGAGCCGCCAGGCGCCGCGGCGTTCGGAGCGTCGCGACGATCCGAGCGCCGGATCCCCGCCCGTCGCGGAACCCGCACTGCAGGGCAACACGAGCGGCGGCACGTCACGGCCGCTGCGTGACCTGCGCAGCGCTGTCGCACCTGCCTGGCATCCTCTGCGGTGAGTCGAACGACACCGATGTGATCCGTGGCGCGCGCTCCTGCGCCACGGGGAGGGATGAGCCGTGAACACGAAACTCTCGAACAGCCAGCTGTTGGACAGGGAGCCGGTCGAACGCCCCGACGGGGCGCAGGCCGGCAGCGAACGCCCCGACGGGGCGCAGGTGATGGATGCCGACTGGCTCGCCGAGGTGCTCGACGACGCCGGCCTGCAGGGGGCGCTGCTGCTGCTCGGCGACCCCGAGCCGCACCGTCTGGAGGTCCGCGTGGACGGGGCGTTCGCGACGGTGGAAGTGGCCGGCGACCTGGGACAGCCCTGCGGGGTCGAGGTCGCCGCTGCTCTGGTCGCCGCGGCTGACGACGGGGCGTGCGTCCGCTGGGCCGTCGCGCTGTCCGCGATCGACGAGGACTTCGGGGCGGACCTGCTCGTGCGGGCCTGGTGCAGCGACGAGTAGCCCCGGCGGCGCTCCCGGTGACCGGTATCGTGGATCGTGCACGGGAGCCCTGCGGGCTGAGAGGGTGGCGCAGCCGGTCCGCCGTCGCGCCGCCGACCGTCACAACCTGATCCGGGTCATGCCGGCGAAGGGAGCCACCAAATGGCGCCGGACATCAGCCGTCCCGACGCGCCCGACGTCGTAGTCGTCGGAGCCGGCGTGATCGGGCTGAGCAGCGCCTGGCGGCTGGCACAAGCCGGAGCCACGGTCACCGTGGTCGACGAGCGGCCCGGCCGTGGGGCGTCGTGGGCCGCCGCGGGGATGCTGGCACCGGTCAGCGAGGCCCACTACGGGGAAGAGGCGCTGCTGCAACTGAACCTCGCGTCGCACGACCGCTGGCCGAGCTTCGCCGCCGAACTGGCCGAGGTATCCGGCCGCGACCCCGGCTACCGCCAGTGCGGCACGCTCGTGATCGCGCGTGACGCCGACGACCGCGCCGCTCTCGACGACCTGCACGACTTCCACCTGCGGCTGGGGCTGAGCGTCACGCGGCTTCGTTCCCGCGCGTGCCGCGACCTCGAACCCGCCCTGGCCCCCACCGTCCGCGGCGGCCTGCACGCCCCAGACGACCACCAGGTCGACAACCGGGCGCTCCTCGATGCGCTCCTGGCCGCCTGCGAACGGGCCGGGGTCCAGCTGGTCACCGCACGTGCCGCCGCGATCGACCGCGACCGTGACCGCGTCAGCGGGGTGCGGCTCGACGGCCACGACACGATCCCTGCCCGGACCGTGGTCCTCGCCGCCGGGGCTTGGTCGGCCAGCATCGACGGTGTCCCGCCGCTGCCGGTCCGGCCGGTCAAAGGTCAGTTGCTACACCTGCGCGAGCCGCGGACGTCGGCATTGCACGCGGTGACTCCACCGTTGCTGCACCACAACGTCCGGGCCGTCCGTGGCCGCCCCGACCGCCCCGCCGTCTACCTGGTCCCCCGCGGTGACGGCCGCATCATCGTGGGCGCCACGGTCGAGGAGCGTGGCACGGACGTCACGGTCACCGCCGGGGCGGTCCTCGACCTGCTGCGAGAGGCGTACGAGCTGGTGCCGGGCATCACCGAGCTGCAGCTCACCGAGACCGTCGCGGGGCTACGCCCCGGCAGCCCCGACAACGCCCCTCTGATCGGCCCGGGCGGACTCGACGGGCTGATCGTGGCGACCGGCCACTTCCGCAACGGGATCCTCCTCGCGCCGATCACCGCCGACGCGGTGACCGCGGTCGTCGTCGATCGCGCCCTTCCGCCGCCGGTGGCGGCGTTCACGCCGGCACGCTTCGCCGACGCCGGACACGGGGTGGAGGAGGCCGGGTGACCGTCACCATCAACGGGGAACCCCGCGACGTGGACCCCGACACCACCGTCGCGGACCTGGTCAGCGAACTCGGCGCCGACCGCCGCCGGCACGGCGTGGCGGTCGCCGTCAACGGTGAGGTGATCCGCCGCGCGGACTGGGATCAGTGCACCGTCGACGACGGTGACGCGGTCGAGGTCCTCGCGGCTATCCAGGGCGGCACCTAACCCATAAGGCCAGCAAAGTGGACGATCCGCTGACCATCGCCGGGGAGACGTTCTCCTCCCGGCTGATCCTCGGCACCGGAGGCGCGCCCAGCATGGAGGCGCTCGAGGACGCGGTCCGTGCGTCTGGGACCGAGATGGTCACCGTCGCGCTGCGCCGGGTCGACCCGCAGGCGTCGGGGTCCGTCCTGGAGGTGGTCGAGCGTTGCGGGTGCCGGCTGCTGCCCAACACGGCGGGCTGCTACACCGCCCACGATGCGGTGCTGACGGCCAAGATGGCCCGCGAGGCGTTCGGGACGGACTGGATCAAGCTCGAGGTGATCGGCGACGACCGCACACTGTTCCCCGACGCGGTCGAGCTGCTCGACGCTGCCGAGCAGCTGGTCGACGACGGCTTCACCGTCCTGCCCTACACCAACGACGACCCGGTCGTGGCGGTCCGCCTCGAAGCGGTCGGGTGCGCAGCCGTGATGCCTCTGGGGTCACCGATCGGGAGCGGGTCGGGCATCCGCAACGCCTACAACCTGCGCATCATCCGCGAACGGACGCAGCTGCCGGTGATCCTCGACGCCGGCGTCGGCACCGCCAGCGACGCCACGATCGCGATGGAGCTGGGCTGCGACGCGGTCCTGCTGGCCTCGGCCGTGACCCGGGCGCAGAACCCGACCGCCATGGCCGAAGCGATGCGCAAGGCGGTCGAAGGCGGGCGGTTGGCGTACCGGGCGGGGCGCATCCCCAAGCGGTTGTACGCAGACGAGTCGACACCGTCCGCGGGGCGCCCCGAGTGGCATCGGTGAGCGACGACCCGTCCGACGGCACCCGCGACACCGGCGTGACGCTGCGCGACGGTGCGTGGCGTCGACAGCGCCTGGCCGACGCTCGGCTGTACCTGTGCACTCCCCAGCGCGACGACCTCGAAGCCTTCCTCGACACCGTGCTGGCGGCCGGCGTCGACATCGTGCAGCTGCGGGACAAGGACGCGGCCCGCACCGCCCTGGTACGCGCCGCCGAGACCTTGCGGGTCACCGTCGAGCGCCACGAGGCGCTGTTCATCGTCAACGACGACCCCGAGTTGGCGGTCGAGGTCGGCGCGGACGGCGTCCACGTCGGCCAGGACGATCCCTCGCCCCGTGACGCCCGCGAGGTGGTCGGCGATCAGCTGATGATCGGGCGCTCCACCCACGACGTCGGGCAGGTGTCGCGGGCGCTGAAGGAGGACTGCGACTACTTCGCGGTCGGGCCGGTGCACGCCACCCCGACCAAGGCCGGCCGCCCACCGGCGGGCCTGGCCCCGGTGCGACTGGCCGCCGCGGTGGCCCGCGACAAGCCGTGGTTCGCGATCGGCGGGATGGCGCCCGACACCGTCCCCGAGGTGCGCGCCGCCGGGGCACGGCGCGTCGTGGTGGTGCGCGCCATCACCGATGCCGCCGACCCGGGCGCGGCGGTGGCCCAGCTGCGCGCCGCCCTGGAGGGCTGAAAGGCCCATCTCGCAGACCGCGCCTCACGGGGCGGCCGATGGGGTTTACTGCACGCTCCGTGCAACCGCGGCGGGGGCTGCCGACGTCGTACGCACGGCGACGAACGAGGAGGCGACGTGCCCCCGCACCCGACGTGGACGGCGACGCTGGGATCGGTCGTCGCGGCCACCACGTTGGGGATCGCGGCGCTAGCCGCCCCGGCCGGCGCCGCCGCCACCCCCGCCGTCGCAGAGACCTCGCCTGCCGCCGCCCAGCCGGGCGACGTCGAACGGCTCGGCCTGGAGGCGACCGCCGGGTTCGACGGACGGTTCATCGCCGGGACGTGGGTCCCGGTCACCGTCAGCCTCGCACCCGAACGTCTCGTCGCCGGTGTGCTCGACGTCGACGTGCGCCTCGAGAACGGGGGGCGGCTCACCGAGACGCGACCGTTCGAGGTCGCCGGCGGGTCGCGGAAGCGCTTCCGTGTGGTCGTGCCGCCGGTGGCGGACCTCACCGTGACCGTCCGCCCGGACGGTGAGGAACCGGTCCAGGTCCGTCCCGGCACCCAGCAACGGGTCGCCGGCGGGGCGTTCCTGGTCGGCGTGCTCGGCGCGGTCCCGGCGGACCCCCCAGCGGTCGAGTCCGTCGCGACACGCCGCCGCGCCGTGTACGTGTCGGTCGACCCGGAGTGGCTGGCGCTGTCGGCCCACGCCCTGGACAGCGTCGGGACGCTGGTGGCGCACGCGCAAGACCTGCAGCGTCTCCCGGATCCTGCACGGCGGACACTGGCCGCGGCGGTGGCCGGCGGCGTGGACCTGACCGTCGTGGCCGACCGGCCCGGTCCGGTGGACCTGGGGGTGACGTCACCCGCCACCGCCCGCGGCGAGGACGGGACGCTCACCGCAGAGCCGGGCGCGTGGGTCCTCACCGAGGCGGACCTGTCCGGCCCGCCGACGCACCGCACCGACCCGGCCGCGGGCGTGGGGCGCGTGATCGCCGCCGCCGCCCCGCTCGGACGCGGCCGCGTCGCGGTGGTCGCGGTGCCGCTCGGGGCCCCGGGGCTGGGCCGCGACGCCGCGCTGTGGTCCCACCTGCTGCAACCGGCCGCGGACCGGGACGGCGCCACGCAGCCGACCACGACCACGCAGATGCTGAACACGTCGCAAGCCGTGCTGTCGGGGAGCGACCTGGCGCTGCCGACCCTGCCGTGGTTGACCGCGTTCCTGGTGCTGTACGTGGCGGCGGTCGGTCCCGGTAACGCGCTGGTGCTGTCGCGTCTGGGACGCCGAGAGCTGGCGTGGGTGACGGTCCCGGCCGTGACGGTCGCGTTCGCGGTCGGTGCGTTCGCCGCGAGTGCGGTCGCATCCCCACCGACGGGCGTGGCGGCGTCTGCGTTGACCTGGGTCGACGGGCACGGCAGTGAGCTGGCGCTGGCGGCGGTCCGCGCCCCACGCCCCGGCCACCACACCCTGACCCTGCCCGGACAGGGTTGGGACGTGGTCGCCGGTGCGTTACGCGAACCGGCGGTGCTGACCCGGGGCGGCGACGTCGAGGTCGGCTTCGAGCTCGAGGCGCTGGAGGCCGGGACGGTCTTGGCGTGGCGCACCGGCACCGGTGACCCGCCGCTGCAGGTAACCGCATCCGCCGGGGCGGGCGGGGTACGGGCCACTGTCCGCAACGTCTCGGACCGCCCGGTCGACGACATCCGGCTCTTGAGCGCCGGGGAGGAGCGCCGCATCGGCGGTCTGGAGCCCGGACAGCAACGCGACGTCGAGGTCCACTCCCGGACCGAGCTGCGCCCGTCCGACCCGTGGGACGGCGAACACCAGTTCCTCGGGGACCGCGGGCCTCGGGGTGGTCCGGAGCTGCCGATGTCCCTGGCGACTGTGCTGCAGTGGGAGATCCTCGATCGCTCACCGGGGCTGGTGTGGGCGGTCGGGTCGCTGCCCGGACAGACCGGCAGCCCGGTCCGGGCCGACGGTCGACCGGCCGGCGACGAAGGCAGCCTGGTGGCGGTGGGGGTCCGCCCGACGCTGGCCGGTGATCGGTTCCTCTCGCCGTACACGGTGTCCCGGGCCGTGGTGGCCACGGCCGGCATGGGCGGCGAGAGGGGCGGTCCGTCGCCGAACGCGCTCGTGGACGTCGAGTCGGTGGTGCTGCGTTACCGCCTGCCGGTGGCCGGCGACCTGCAAGCGCTGGTCGCCACATTGGACGAGGGGTGGCGGGAACCCGGGCCACACGGGCCGCCGGTCGCGGTGCCGGAGGTCGTCTGCGACGATCGGGGGGTGTGCAGCGACGTGGAACTGCCCCGGCCGGTGCCGGCAGGTCCAGCAGGTCCCGGCGAGACCGAGCTCGAGGTGTGGGACGTGCGAGCCGGCGCCTGGGCGCCCCTGGCGGACGTCTTCGCCGACGGCGAGGCCGATCCGGCACGGACGGTCAGCCCCCTGGGCGAGGTCCACGTCCGCGCCGTGCCGCAAGACGTCTTCGAGTTCGCCGGCCGGGGGGTCGGTGCCCGGCTGGGAGGGCAGCGGTGAGCGCCACCGACGTGCAGCCCGCCGCCTCCAGCGAGCAGCCCGTCCCGGCCGCTGTCCGCGTCCGGGGGCTGACCAAGCGGTACGGGCGGCTGGCTGCGGTCGACCGCCTCGACCTCGACGTCCCCACCGGGTCGGTGTTCGGGCTGATCGGCCCGAACGGTGCGGGGAAGACCACCGCGATGCTGGCGCTGGTGACCTTGCTGGTCCCCGACGAGGGCACGATCGAGGTGTTCGGCCACGACGCCCGCCGCGACCCCCGCGCGGTCCGCGGCGCCGTGGGCTACATGCCGGACTTCTTCGGGGTGTACGAGGGGCTGACGTGCGAGGAGTACCTCGACTTCTTCGCTGCGGCGTACCGCATCCCAGCCGACCAGCGACGCCGGCAGGTCAGCGACCTCCTCGAGCTGGTCGAGCTGCCGCACAAGGCCACCACCGACGTGTCGGGCCTGTCGCGCGGGATGCAGCAGCGACTGGGGCTGGCCCGGGCGCTGGTGCACGACCCGCAGCTGCTCGTCCTCGACGAGCCAGCCAGCGGACTGGACCCTCGAGCCCGGGTGGACCTGCGCGAGATCCTCCTCGAGCTCGCCCGTCAGGGGCGGACCATCCTGATCAGCTCGCACATCCTGGCCGAGTTGGAGGAGGTCTGCGACCGGGTGGGGATCATCGAGGCGGGCCGGATGCTGGCACAGGGCACCCCCCACGACATCCGCGGGCGGCTGCAAGCGCGGGTCACGGTGGTCGCACGGGTCCTGGGCGGCCCGCCAGGGCTGGAGCTTGCCGATCAGGTCGCGACGGCGTACGGCGCGCAGTCGCGGGTGGACAACGGTCAGCTCGTGATCGAGCTGGCCGGACACGACGACGACGCTGCGGACCTGTTGGCTGCGCTGGTCGCGGCCGGGGTGCGCGTCGCCGAGTACCGCGAAGAGCGTGGCGGTCTCGAGCGGCTGTTCCTCAGCGTCACGGAGGGGATCGTCCGATGAGGCGCTTGGCGCCCAACCCGGTGCTCCAGCGTGAGCTCACCGAGCGCTGGCGCGGGCGGCGCGCCTTCGTGGTGCTGACCGCGTACGTGACGTTGCTCGCGTTGGTGACCCGCGGGCTGTACTGGCTCGGGCAGTTGGTCATCCGGTCGGACATGGGCTTCATGGGGATCGCATCCGGCCCGGCGCTCGGACGGTTCCTGTCGGAGAACCTGCTCGGGATCGTGCTGTTCCTGGTGCTGTTCATCACACCCGGTTACGCCGCGGCGCAGATCTCCGGAGAGCGCGAACGCCGCAGCCTCCCGCTGCTGCAGGTGACGCTCCTACGTCCGGTTCAGATCGTCCTCGGCAAGCTCGGAGCGTCGCTGGCGTGGCTGGTGCTCCTGGTCCTGGCCGCGATGCCGTTCGTCGCGGCCGCCTTCTTCCTCGGCGGCGTCGCGATCGGTGACCTCGTCCGCGCCACCGCGTACATCGTGGGGTTGGCGGTCGCGATCGCCGGGATGGCGCTGGGGATCTCGTCGTTGACCCGGCGCACGTCGGCCTCGGTGGTCCTGACCTACGGGCTGGTCCTGGCGCTGGTGTTCGGGTCGCTGTTCCTGGTCGCCGCCGAGATGGCGGTCAAGGCCACCACCGGGCGGTTCGACGAGCGCCCCGTCTCCCTGTACGCCAACCCGTTCTACGGGCTGGCGGACGCCGCCCGCGTGCGGCGGTCCGACTTCGGCGGGCAGCTGCCGAGCGTGCTGACGATCTTCGGGGTGGCCCTGCCCGGCGAGATGGCGTTCGAGGAGCCCGTGCCGTTGGCCCCGCCCCCCGACCTGCCGCCACCGCCACCGCGGGCGGTGCCGGTGCCCCCGGACGGTGTCCGCGGGCGCGCCGTCGGACAGGCCCCCGCACCCCGCGGGGCTCCCGTGTGGCTGGTGGTCCTCGGCGTGTACGGGACGATGGGGGCCACGGGCCTCACGATCGCGACGCTGCGCGTCCGGCCGGGCTCGACCGTCGCGCGGGCAGGTCGGCAGGCCGCCCGCCCGCCCGGCCGCCAACCACGCGCGCAGGCGGGGGCGTCGTGAGCGCCGGCGTCACGGAGCGGACCGCACCAACCGAGCACCGCCCCGAACGCCCGGCCACACCCAACCTCGATCGGCTGGTCAAGCGGGCACGCCGACGGATGCGGCTCAACCGTGCGGTGGCGTTCTCCGGGCCGGTGCTGCTCGCCGCCGGGGTGGCCGGCCTGGCGTGGGTGGCGCTGTCACGGGTGGTGATCGTTCCGGCCGCCGACCGGATGGTCGGGACCGGGCTGGCACTGGCCGCCGTCATCGCGGTCACCGCCGCCGCGGCGGTGCGCATCCCGGGACGGTGGGCGGCGCTGGCGGCCGACCGGTGGCTGGACAGCCGCGACCGGTTCACCACCGCCGTGGAACTGTCCGCACTCGCCGACCGCGGGGCGGTGGCGGCGCGTCAGGTCGCCGAGGCCGAGGCGGCCGCCGGCGGCATCGACCGCTTCCCGCAGCGACCGGCTGCCCCCACACGGTTGTTGGCGGCGGGTGCGGCGCTGGTGCTGCTGGCCGGGTGGGCGGCGACGGTCGACAACCCCCGCGACGCGGAACGGGCACGGCTGGCCGCCGAGGAAGCGGCGGTCCGCACGCAAGCCGACGAGCTGCGCCGCCGCGCCGAGGAGCTCCGCGCCGACGACACAACCCGCGGCGACGCACTCGCCGAGCGGCTCGAGCAGCTGGCTGAGCGGCTGGAGCTGGCCGACCTCGAGCAGGCGCTGGAGGAGCTGTCGCAGGCCCGCGGGGATCTGTCGGTCCAGCTCGACGCCGACCTGCCCGGTCAGCGCACGGCCCTGTCGGGGTTGGCCAAGGAGCTGGCTCGAGCGCCGCTCGGGTCGGGCGACTCCGTCCGAGCGCAGCTGGAGGACCTGGCCCGCCGGCTGCAGGACGAGTCGCTGGGATCCGACCAGCTGGCTGGCCTGGCGCAGCGCCTCACCGACCTGTCCGGCGCGTTGAAGGCCGGCCAGCCGCAGATCGCCGCTGCGCTGGGCGGCGCCGCCGGGGCGGCGGCTGCGGGCGATCAGCGGGGCGCGGCCGGGGCGGTGCGCGACGCCTCGGAGGCGGTCGCCGACGCGATCGGGGCGCTCTCGGCGCAGGAGGCGACGGCCCGCGCGCACGCGGCGGTGTCCGACGCGGCGGACGCTCTGCGCGGGGTCCGCGACGGCCAAGGCCAGGGCCAAGGCCAAGGCCAAGGACAGGGCCAAAGCCAAGGCCAAGGACAGGGCCAAAGCCAAGGCCAAGGCCAAGGCCAAGGCCAAAGCCAAGGCCAAGGCCAAGGCCAAGGCCAAGGCCAAGGCCAAGGCCAGGGTCAGGGTCAGGGCGGAGGGGGCGGTGGCGGCAACCCCAGCGGGAACGTCCGCGTCGACAGCCATGGCGGTCATGGCGGCCGCGGTGGCCCGTCGCCGGGCGCGGTCGGGACGGGGAACAACGTGTCCGCGGACCTGGACCTGTCGACGATCTTCGACCCGCCGTCGCGGGCGGTGGCCGACGCAGACGACATCCACCTCGGCGGGGGCGACAGCGGCACCGGTCCCGACCGTCGCAGCGGCACGGTGACCGGCCAAGGCCAGCGCAGCGGCGCGCTCGTCCCCTACCGCGACGTCCTGCCCCGCTACCACGACGCAGCCACCCGCGCGATCCAACGGCCGGGGTTCCCCGTGCGGCTACGGCCGGTCGTGCGCAGCTACTTCGACCGCCTCGGCGGCGTCACCGAGTGAGGAGCATCCCGTGACCCACACCACGCCCCGTCCCGGTGCCGTCCCCCGCGCCGCGACCGCGCAGGTCGAGCCGCTGGATCCCGAGCGGTTCGCCGAGCTGGCCGCCGGCGTGGAGGCCGAGATCCGCCGCGTGATCGTCGGCCAACGAACGCTGGTCCGCGACGTGCTCGCCTGCCTGTTCGCCGAAGGCCACGTCCTGCTCGAAGGCGTCCCCGGTCTGGGCAAGACCGTGCTGCTGCGCACCCTGGGCCAGGCCCTGTCCCTGGACTTCTCGCGCGTGCAGTGCACCCCGGACCTGATGCCGGCCGACATCGTGGGCACCACCGTCCTCGGCGGCGACGACGGCACGACCCGCTTTCAGCCCGGGCCGGTGTTCACCCAGCTGCTCCTCGCCGACGAGATCAACCGGGCCACGCCCAAGACCCAGTCCGCGCTGCTCGAGGCGATGGCCGAACGGGGTGTCACCGTCGGGGGTGTCACGCGGGACCTGCCGCGCCCGTTCTTCGTGATGGCCACCCAGAACCCGATCGAGATGGAGGGCACCTACCCGCTGCCCGAGGCGCAGCTGGACCGCTTCCTGGCCAAGGTGCTGGTCCCGCTCCCGTCGGGTGACGACCTTGTGGAGATCCTGGCGCGCACCACGGGGACGCAGGTCGCCGAGGTGCAGCCGGTGGCGGGCGCCGACGACCTGCTCGCCGCAACCCGTCTGGTCCGGGAGGTCCCGATGGCTGAGCACGTCACCCGCCACGTCGTCGACCTGGTCTCGGCCACGCACCCGGACGCTGACACGGCGCCGGAGGTTGTGCGCCGGTACGTGACGCACGGCGCGTCGCCGCGCGGCGCCCAGTCGCTGGTCCTGATCGCCAAGGTCCTGGCGCTGTTCGACGAGCGGCTGCACGCCGCGGTGGACGACGTGCGGGCCGCCGCCGGCATCTGTCTGCGTCACCGGCTGGTGCTGGGCTACGAAGCGCTGCCCGCGGGTGTGACCGCCGACGACGCGGTCGCGGCCGTCCTCGACACGGTCGCGGCGCCGACCCCGCCGGTCCGCGGCGCGGTGTGACCGCATGACCCGACCCGGCCGGCTGCTCGCGCCGGAGATCGTGGCGCGCTTGGCGCCACTGCGGTTGGCGACCCGCCGGCGGGTGCAGGGCCGGTACGCGGGCAGCCACCGTTCGCGGCGGTACGGCGCGTCGCTGGACTTCGCCGACCACCGCCAGTACGTCCCCGGCGACGACCCGCGCCGGCTCGACGTCGCGGCGTACCAGCGGCTGGGCCGCCTCCTGGTCAAGCTGTACGAGGCCGAGGACGAGGCCGCGGTGCGGGTCGTGGTGGACCTGTCGGCGTCGATGGGGTTCGGGCGCAAAGCGCACACCGCCCGCGAGGTCGCGGCGGTGTTCGCGGCCCTGGCCCACAACGGCCAGGACCGGGCCCGGGTCCTGCTGGCCGGTGCGCAAGGCGTCGATGCCGGACCGTGGTTCCGCGGGGCGGGTGGCCTGCCCCCGGTCGAGGCACGGCTGTTGGCCGCGGCGACCGATCCTCACAGCGCCCGCCCCGACCTGGCGGGCGCGATCCGCCGAGCACGCGGCGAGGGGCCGGCCGGCCCCACCGTGGTGGTCTCCGACCTGCTCGACGACGCCTGGCCGGACGCGGTCCGGGCGCTGGCGGCGGGGCGGGGCGACGGCGTGGTGGTGCACCTGCTCGGCCGTGAGGACCTCGAACCGGGAGTCCGCGGTGACCTGCGCCTCGCCGACGCCGAGACCGACGAGGAGCTGGAGGTCGGGATCGACGAGGAGGCGCTGGCCGCCTACCAGGCGACCTGCGAGGCGTGGCTCGCGCAGGTGGAGGCGGCCTGCGGGCGGCACGGGATCGCCTACGCCCGCCTGATCGACGACGCGTCGGTCGAGGAGCTGGCGACCGGCACGCTGCGCCGCCTCGGGGTCGTGGCGTGAGCTTCGCCAACCCGGCGGGGTTCCTGGCCGGCCTGCTCACGCTCCCGTTGATCGCGTGGTACGTGCTGAGGGTGCGCCGACCGCGTGTGACGGTCGCGTCGACGTTCCTGTGGCGGCGCAGCGAGCGTTCGATCGCGGCGGCGGTGCCCTGGCAGCGTTTCCGCAGCGACGCCACGTTCTGGCTGGTCCTGCTGGCGCTGGTCGCGGGGACGCTCGCGCTGGCGCAGCCCTACGTCACCGTGACCGCGAGCCTGGGCGACCACACCATCGTGGTCATGGACGCGTCCGCGTCGATGCTCGCCGACGAGGACGGGCCCACCCGCCTGGAGCTGGCGCGGCGGTCCGCCGAGACGCTGGTGGACCGCCTGGGTCCGGGTCAGGTGGTGTCCGTGGTGGAGGCCGGACCCCGCGCCCGGGTGCTGCTGTCGGCGTCGGGCGATCCCCGCGCGGTCCGGCGGGCGCTCGCTGCGGTGCGTCCCAGCCACGGCGCAGCGGACCTGACCGACGCGTTCACCCTCGCCGCGGCGCTGGAGCGTCCCGGCCAGTCGACGGTGGTTCACCTGCTCAGCGACGGGGTGGTCCCCGCGGACCACCGCGACGCCGTCCCCCCCGGTCTGCTGGTGACCGCGGTCGGCCGCGAGCGGCCGAACCTGGCCGTGACCCGTCTGCATGCCGTCCCGGTGGGGGCCGGCGCCCACCAGCTGTTCGTGCAGGTCCGCAACTTCGGGACGCTGGCCACCGACGCGGACCTGACGGTCGGCGTGGCCGCCACCGACGCCGTCGACGCGGCGGTCGAGCCGCTGATCGAGCGACGCCTGCGACTCGGTCCACGTGCCACCGAGGAGCTCATCGTCACCCTCGAGCGCTCCGGCGGCCCCCACCTGGTGGCAGAGATCGCCCCGGTAGGAACCACGGTCACCGGTGAGAGCTCCGATGCCCTGTCGGTCGACGACCGGGCCTACACGGTCCTGCCCAGCGCCCGTGAGCTGACCGTGCTGATCGCCGGGCCCGGCAACGTCTTCCTGGAGACGGCGTTCGCGGCCGTCCCCGGCGTGCAGGTGCGCACCACCGACACCGTGCCCGACGCTGTGTCCGACGCTGTGTCCGGCCCGGGGGCGCGCGCACTGGACGACGCGGACCTGGTCGTGGTCGACCGGGTCGCAGCCCCCGCCGCCCCGCCCCGCCTGCCGACCGTGTACGTCGCACCGCCGGTCGCCCCACCGGGTGTCGAGATCACCGGCGAGGCGGAGCTCCCGGCGCTGACGTTCCAGGCTCCCGATCACGAGATCCTGGCCGCGGTCGACCTGTCGGAGGTGGCGATCGCGGCCGCGCAGACGGTCACCGCCCCGGCGCTCACCCCGATCGCCAGCGGACCCAGCGGCCCGCTGATCCTCGCCGGGCGTCTCGACGCCTCACCGGTCGTCTACCTCGCCTTCGACCTGACGCAGAGCAACCTCCCGCTGCAACCGGCGTGGCCGGTGCTGATCGCCAACGCGGTGACGTGGCTCGGCGGCGGGCCGACCACCACACCGGCGAGCGCCGGCGAGGCGGTCACCGTCCCGGTCCCCGCCGGAGCCACCGGGATCACCGTCACCGGACCGGGGACCGAGCTCACCGTCGACCCGGCCCAACCACGGGTCCGCCTCGAGCAGGCCGGCCTGTACCGGCTTCGCTGGGCCGCTACCGGAGACGACGGTGCGGGCGGCGAGGCGTGGGTGGCGGCGAACACCGTCCCGGCCGAGGGCGACCTGGCGCGCAGCCGACCGGACCCCACCGACCGGACCGCCACGGCCGTCGACGGGGCGGCAACGGCCCAGGGCCGCCACGGCTTCGGCCGGGACATCCTCGCGGTGGTGCTGATCCTGGCCCTCGCCGAGTGGGCCTGGGCGACCATCCTCAAGCCCCGGCGGGCCCGCCGGCGGGGCGCCAGGACGGTGGCGGCGTGAGGCCCGCGGCGGTGACCGCATGAGCCCGATCGGGTTCGACCATCCGGGCTGGCTCGTCGCGCTGGTGGCCGTCCCGCTGGTCGTGATGGCCGGCCGCCGGACGGTCAGCCGGGTGCGTGGCCGCCAGCACCGGCTGGCGACCGCGTTCCGCGCCGCCGCGGTCGCGTTCCTCGTCCTGGCGTTGGCCGGGCCGCGGTGGAACGTCGCTGGTGGTGGCGTCGACGTCGCCTTCCTGGTCGACGCGTCCGACTCGGTGGGGGCCGGACTCGACGACGCCCTGGCCTGGGCCGACGCCGCCCTCGACGGCCGCGGCGAGCGCGACCGCGCCGCCCTGGCGCTGTTCGGCGCGGACGCTCGGCTGGAGTACACGCTGCGCGACGATCCTCCCCGGGGTCGCCCCGCCACCGTCGTCGACCCGTCGGCCAGCGACCTCGCCCAGGCGCTGCGCCTGGCCCACGGCGCGCTCGGCAGCCAGCACCGCCGCCGGGCGGTGCTGCTGACCGACGGGCGCCAGACCCGCGGGGACGCGGTCCGTGCAGCCCGCGAGCTGGCGGCCGCCGGCGTGCGGGTCGACGTGGTGGCGCTCCCGGGGGGGCTGGCCGCGGACCTGCTGGTCGAGGAGGTGAGGGCCCCGACGCGGCTGCGGCAGGGCGAGGCGTACGACGTGGTGGCGGTGGTGCGCAACACCTCGTCGGCGGACGCGAACGCGGTCGTGGTGATCAGCGCAGACGGCCGCGAGGTCCACCGCGAGACCGTGACCGTGGCGCCCGGCACGGCTCAGGTGGTGGCGCGACGGACCGCCGACACGCCCGGCACCGTCCGCTACGAGGCGCGTCTGGCCAGCGCAGCGTCGACGACCGACGCCAACGACGTGGGCCGCGCCGCCGTGCAGGTGCTGGGCCCCGCCAGCGTCCTGGTTGTGGAGGGCGAGCCCGACGCTGGCCGTCATCTCGCCGCGGCCCTGGAGGCTGCCGGCCTGCCGGTGCAGCGCATCTCGAGCGGCGGTGGGCTGCCGACACTCGACCGCCTCCTCGACCACGACGCGGTGGTGCTGGTCGACGTCCCCGCCGCCGACGTGCCGGCGACCGCCATGACCACGCTGGACAGCTACGTCCGCGACGCCGGTCGAGGGTTGGTGGCGGTCGGTGGTGACTCGTCGTTCGGGATGGGCGACTACGACGGCACACCGCTGGAGGACCTGCTGCCGGTGTTCGCCCGCGTCCGCGATCCCGAGCGCCGCCCGTCGGTCGCCGAAGCCCTGGTCGTGGACGTGTCGGGGTCGATGGCCGCCTGCCACTGTCAGGACGGCGGGTTCGGCGGGCGAGGTGGGCTCGGCGGGGCGGAGTTGGGCGGGGTCAACAAGACCGACATCTCCAAGGAGGCGATCGCCCGGGCCGTCGCCGCCCTGGAAGCCGACGACACGGTCGGCGTCCTGGCGTTCAACACCCGCAGCGAGTGGGTGATCCCCCTGCAGAGCCTCCCGCCGGAGTCGGTGGTGGACCAGGGACTGGCCCGCCTGCACCCCGAAGGCGGCACCGCCATCCCGCAGGCCATCCGCGAGGCGATCGCCGGCCTGAAGGACGTCGACGCGCGGCTCCGCCACATCGTGTTGTTCTCCGACGGCTTCACCGAGCACCAGGCACTGATCGAGGTGGCCAAGGAGGCCGCCGCGGCGGGGATCACCCTGTCGGTCGTGGGGACCGGGGAAGGCAGCGGTGAGGTCCTCCGCGAGATGGCCGCCGCCGGCGGCGGGCGCTACTACCCCGGCCGGGATCTGATGTCCATCCCCGACATCATCGTCAACGAGGTGCAGTTCGTGGCCCGGCCCGTGATCAACGAGGGCCGCTTCCTGCCGGTGGTCACCGGCGTGGGACCCGCCACCGACGGGCTCGACAGCGCCCCGCCGCTGCTCGGGTACCTGGCCACCACGGTGAAACCCACCGCCCGGCAGCTGCTGGCGATCGGCGACGAGCGTGACCCACTGCTCGCGACCTGGCGTGCGGGGCTGGGCACCACCGTGGCCTGGACCTCCGACGTGTCGCCCCGCTGGTCGACGCAGTGGACGACCTGGGAGCGGTTCACCCGCTTCTGGTCCGATGTGGTGAAGTCCACCTTCGCCGCCGATCCCGACCCGCGGTACGCCCTGTCTGCCCGGGCCACGTCCGACGGGCTGCGGGTCCGGTTGGAGGCGGCCGCGACGATCCCCGCCGACGCCACGGCGGTCGCGACCGTCACTGACCCCGACGGGCAACGCACCGAGGTGACGCTGGAGCGGACCGCGCTCGACAGCTTCGAAGCCGTCCTGCCCGGCGGGTCCGAAGGCGTCTACGCCGTGGGTGTGCGGCTGTCGGCCGCCGGGGATCCGCTGTACCACGACGCGGTGGCCGCGACGCGGTCGTACTCACCGGAGTACGCCACCGCAGCCACCGACCCGACGCTGCTGAAACGCGTCGCCGCAGCCGGGGGCGGACGCCTCGATCCGGACCCGGCCGTGGCGTTCGACCCGCGCGGGCTCCCGGCCGGGAGCGACACGCGACAGCTGTGGCCGTGGCTGGCGTTGGCGGCGCTGTTCGCGCTCCCGGTGGACGTGGGACTGCGGCGTTTGCGCCTCGAGCGCGACGACTGGCGCCGCGCCCGTCGGTGGGTCGCCGGCCGGCTGCGTCGCCGCCCCGCGGTGGCCGAGCGCCGCGAGTCCACGGCAGGGTTGCTGGCGGCCCGCGACCGCGCCCGTCGACGCCGCGACGGGTGATCAGCCCCGCAGGTGCTGCCAGCGGTCCAGGACGGCCAGGACGTACAGCTGCGTCTCGACGACCTCGGGGATCCCACCAGCTTCGGCCACCCGGGTCGGTCCGGCGTTGTACGCGGCCAGACCGAGCTCCAGGTTCCAGAACCGGGTCAGCTGGGCGTGCACGTAGCGAGCACCGCCCGAGAGGTTGTCGAGCGGATCCCACGGGTCGACACCCAGGGCCTTGGCGGTCGCCGGCATCAGCTGCGCCAGCCCCACCGCCCCCGCCGGGGATACCACGTCCGGCCGGAAGGACGACTCGGTCCACACCAGCGCCGCGAAGAAGCGCCCGTCGATGCCGGTGCGGGCCGCAGCGGCATCGACGGCCCCGGCCCAGCGTTTCCCCGCGGCGGGCAGCCGGCCGCTCCACCCCGGAGCGGGCTGGTCGAACGGGAGCATCTGCGGGGTCCGCAGCACCGCCTCGACGGACCTCAGGCGACGCTTGAGCTCCACGACCAGCTGTTCACGTGCTGCTCGGTCGGCGACCAGCTCGTCGACGATCGCGCGTCGCGCCGCACGCTCGGCGTCAGCGTCCGCCACGACCTGACGCTGCTGGTCGGAGATCGCCGCCACCGCCGCGCGCCGCTGCTCGGCCGCGCGGGTGGCAGCTGCCGCCTCCTGGACCGCGATCTCGGCGCGGCGCTGCAGGTCGCGAGCCGCCTGCAGCAGCTGATGGTCCGTCGCCAGCAGACGTCGTCCGACCACGGCGGCGAGCGCGAGGTCGTGGGCGTCGCGGGCCGCCCCCAACGCCGACGCGACCAACACCATCGGGTCTTCCGATCCCCGTGCCTTGTAGATCTCCGTCGCGCGCTGTGACAGCTCCACACGTCGCTGATGCAGCAGCTCGGCGCTGACGTGCGCTCGTTCCTCGGCGTGTTGTTGCGCGGTGCGTGCCTCACGCTCGGACGCTTGGGCCTCGGCGAGCTGCCGTTCGACCGCACCGAGCCGGGCGCGGAGCTCGGTCAGCCGGTCCTGGACCGCCGTGTACGCGTCCCGCGCCCGTTGCAGCCGCTCGGCGACGGCCTGAAGGTCATGCTCGGCGCGCCGCAGGTCCTGACCGGGCGCGGCAACCGCCACAACGGCGGGAGCAAGCAACGCCAACGCGATCACCGTCACCATCAGCAGGCGGCGCCACGCCATGTGCCCCTCCCGGTCGCGTCACGCTCCCCGATCCGACGCCCGCACCGGTACGGCCGTCGGGACAGGTCGACGACCCTAGCCCACTACCGCTGTCGTACCCGACGTGACTACAGTGCCCGACCGCCGCGGGCTTCCCCGTCCGCGGCTCCGCTCGACGGGACGTTCACGAAAAGGGCGCGCATGAACCCCAGACGACCACTGATCCTCGCTGCCACGCTGGCGCTCGTCCTGACCGCGTGTCCCGGCGACGAAGCCCCGTCGCCGGGCGAGAGCCCCACGACGCCCGCCGAGGGTGAACGCGAGTTCACGATCACCGCCACCGACTACGCGTTCGATCTCCCGACCACGCTGGGCGGAGGTGTCGTGACCGCCACGTTGGACAACGACGGGGAACAGGCCCACGAGGCTGTCTTCGTCCGCGTCGAGCCGGGCACCTCCGAGGACGAGGTCATGGATGCCTTCGACCAACTCGTCCAGGGCGGCCCCTTCCCCGACTTCATCACGGCGCTCTCGGGGATCGGCGTGGTCCCCCCCGGCGAGTCGGCGTCCTCGACGTTCTCACTCCCCGAGGGTGAGTACGTCGTCCTGTGCCCGTTGACCGACGAGCCACCGTCCGACACGCCGCCCGGCGACGAGGGGCTGCAGACCGAGGCGCCGGCCGAAGCAGGCCAGGAGACCTCGCCGCCGGCGACTCCGACCGAGGAGGGCCCGGCCGCGGGACCGAGCCCCGGGCAGCCGGCCGAAGACGAAGAGCTCGAGCCGCACTACCGGCTCGGGATGATCACGTCCGTGGACGTCAGCGAGGGCGACGTCGCCGACCTGCCGGACGCCGACGGCACCGTCGTCGGCACCGACTACGCCTTCGAGGTGCCGGAGCTCGCAGCCGGCACCCACACGCTGGTGTTCCGCAACGACGGTGAGCAGAACCACCACGCGGTTCTGTTGCAGTTCGCCGAGGGCATCGACGAGGAGGGTGTCGCACAGACGTTCGAAGCGTTCGCGCAAGCCGGTGAGGGTCCACCACCGGAGGGGGTCGAGGAGCCCGAGTTCATCGGCGCCTCATCGGTGTTCTCACCGGGCCTCGGCGGCACGTTCGAGGTGGAGGTGACCTCGGGCCGGACCTACGCGTTCGCGTGCTTCATCCAGGACCGCGAGGGCGGCCCGCCACACGCGTTCGCCTACGACATGTACCGGGCGTTCACGGTCGAGTGAATCCTGGGCGGGGCGCCCGGGCCGGGATCGGTCCGGGCGCCCCGCTTCGCTGACCGCGGGTCGGGGACGGTCTGCTCGACGCGGACGCGGGCGCACAGCTCGCTCGACGCCACGTCGCGGCGGCCCCGCCCCGCGGAGCACAGCGCCCGCAACGCCTCGCTGGGCGCGACGTCGGCAGTGAGAGGCGTGGGATGCGCGCGGTAGGCCTCGAACCACTCGTCGGTGGTCCCGCACGCCGCGATGGTCGGGTACAGGTCGGCCAGGGACCCCGCCACCGTGGTCGGCACCGGCGACACGGGCGCGTGCGGTGCGGGCGAACCCGGCTCGGCGCGCCCGGTCAGCGCCGCCTGTGCTGCATCGAACGCCTCGCTGCACGCAGGCGACACCGCGATCGGCGTCGGGTCGCGGCCGGCGTGCTGTCCCGCCCCGCACCCGACCGACAGCACAGCCAGGAGCGTCGCCGCGACCGTCCGCATCGCCGGACGATCCTAGGCCGCAGTCGACGGATCAGCGCGTCGGGTCGGTCGCAGCACCGAGCGGGCTGACGGGTCCTATCGTGCGGGGCGCCGAGGGAGACGGACAGATGTGCCACCCGGAGGTCCAAACCATGACAGCAGCCACCGAGATGGGCACCGGCGCCGCGACGATCCGCGGACTGCTCACGAGCGGGGCGACGGTCAACATGCCCGGCGTGTACGACGCGCTGTCCGCCCGGCTGGCTGACGAGTCCGGGTTCGAGGTGTTGTTCGTCTCCGGGTACTCGGTGTCGGCCTCGCAGCTGGGGATGCCCGACTACGGCTACCTCACCCAGACCGAGATCGTCGAGGCTGCCAGGAGCGTGTGTACCAACACCGCCCGGCCGGTGATCGTGGACGCCGACACCGGGTACGGCAACCCACTCAACGCCGTCCGCACCGCCCGGCTTCTGCACCGAGCCGGGGCCAGCGGGCTGTTCCTCGAAGACCAGGAGTGGCCCAAGAAGTGCGGTCACTTCGCGGGGAAGCGCGTCATCGAACGACGCGAGTGGCTCGCCAAGCTCCGGGCCGTCCTCGACCTGCGGGATGAGGGCGTGGACCTGTTCCTGGTTGCCAGGACCGACGCCCGGGCCGCGGTCTCGTTGGACGACGCCATCGCCCGCGCCCAAGCGGCGCGCGACCTCGGCGTCGACGCGATCTTCGTCGAGGCCCCCCAGGGGGTCGACGAGCTCGAACGCGTCGCCAAGGAGGTCGACGGCGTCGTGCGGGTCGCCAACATGATCGAGGGTGGCCGTACCCCGCTGCTGACCGCCGCTGAGCTGCACGACCTGGGCTACGACCTGATCGTGACTCCGCTCAGCGCTCTGCTGGCGGTCACCCGTGCCCTGCGTGAGGTCTTCGGCGCGCTCCGCGACAAGGGCACGCTCCGCGACGACCTGGAAGTGCTGGTCCCCTTCGACGACTTCGGCGCGGTGGTCGACCTGGAGGGCCACCGCAGCCTCGAACAGCGCTACGCATGAGACGACGCTTCAGGAGCTGACCCGGTCCTCCATCACGGTGAGGAGCTCCTCGACGAGCTGCGCTGGCGTGATCCCCTTCTCCAGGTAGCGGCTGGCTCCGCCGGCCTCGGCGACGTCGTTGAGGCGTCGTCGCTCGAACGCCGACAGCATCACGACCTTCGTGTGCGGCGACGCCGACACGATCCCGGGCAGCGCCGTGATCCCATCCATGTTGGGCATCGCGACGTCCAGGAGGACGAGGTCGGGCTGGTGCCTGGTCGCGTACTCCACCGCTTCGACGCCGTCAACGGCTTCGGCGACGACCTGGAACCGGCCGCTGCGCTCGAGCACGACCCGGTACAGCAGCCGCAGGTCGGCGACGTCGTCGGCGAGGACCGTCCGGAAGACGGCCTGGCTCACCGACTGGCCGGGACCCATCGCGCGCACGTCGCTCCTGTGATCTACCGGTGCGGATGATGCCCGATGCAGTGTCCGTCGTCAGCCGATCCGGCACAAAACCGCGCTGCGTCGCTGTACCGTTCGTCGCGATCGCCCAGCGACAACCGCGGCGGTCGCTCCGTGACGATCCGTTGTGAGAGGTCGATCGTGGATCAGCAGCGCTACCGCGCGGTCGCGGCCGAACTCGCCCCCGCGCTCAACCGGCACCTCACCGAACTCCTCGACGACCTGGTCGAGGGCCTCGCTGAGCAGGCTCCGCAGGCAACGCTGTGGTCGGACGGCCAACGCGAGCAGATCCGGGAAGGGATCCGTCAGGTGCTGCTGGGGCTGCTGCGGTTCCTGAGGATCGGAGATCTCGAGGCACACCAGTGCGAGCGGCTGCGGCGCGTGGTGGCCGCGCCCGTGCCCGGCCTGGACCCCGCCCACGCCGGAGACGTGCCCCGAGTGCTGCGGATGGACGCGCTCGACGTGGCCGCGCGGCTGCTCGGCCCGTGGCTCACCGACGAACGTCGCCGGGTCCTCGATCACGAACTCGAGCGGTACTTCTCGATCCTGCACCCGCCCGACCCTCGCGTGGGTCGCTCGTTGCCCGAACTCGACCAGTGGCTGGCTCGCATCGCAGCGGAGGGCACCGACCTGGGACCTGCGCCCGGCTCCCGGTCTGGCACCATCGGTCGAGTCAGGAGCAGCTGAGTGGCACCCAGACCGCAGCAGCGATGACCGATCTCTCGCGGCTCCCGCAGGTCGATGCGGTCCTCCGCGATCCGGCTGCGGCATCGATCGTCGCGACCTACGGGCGCCGCCCGTTCGCGGAGGCGGTCCGCCGGTCGGTGGACCAGGCACGTGAACGGGCACGGCGGGGCGGACCCGTGCCGGGTGTCGGCGAGGTCATCACCGCCGCGGCGCAGGACCTGGCCGCCCGACGGGCGGGACGGATCCGCCGGGTGCTGAACGCCACCGGAGTGATTCTGCACACCAACCTCGGCCGGGCACCGCTGTCCGCCGACGCCCGCGCGGCGATGGCGGAGGCCGCCGGGTACTGCACCGTCGAGTACGAGCTGGAACACGGCAGACGCGGATCGCGCACCGCCGACCTGGGTCGGCTCGCCGCCGAAGCGTGCGACGCGGAAGCCGCGACCGTCGTGAACAACGGCGCCGGGGCGGTCGTGCTGGTTCTGGCCGCCCTCGCCGCGGGACGGGAAGCGATCGTCAGCCGCGGTGAGCTGGTCGAGATCGGTGGGTCGTTCCGCCTCCCGGACGTGATGGCCGGATCGGGTTCGACCCTGCGGGAGGTGGGGACGACCAACCGCACCCGGGCCGACGACTACCGTGACGCGGTCTGCGACCGCACCGGCGTGATCATGAAGATCCACCGGTCCAACTACCGGATCGTGGGGTTCGTGCAGCAACCTCGCGACGAGCAGATCGCCGCGGTCGCCCGCGAAGCCGGCGTGCCGTTCGTCCACGACATCGGTTCGGGTCTGATCCGTGACGTGGCGATCCCGGGTCTGCAGGGCGAGCCGTCGGCCGTCGCGGCGCTGGCCAGCGGCGCCGACCTGGTGTTGTTCAGCGGCGACAAGCTCCTCGGTGGCCCCCAGGCTGGGATCATCGCCGGTCGCGATGATCTGGTGCGGCGCTGCGCCAAGCACCCGCTGGCACGTGCGCTGCGCATCGACAAGTCCCGCCGCGCGGCCCTGGAGGTCACCCTCGAGGCACACGTGCGCAGCGACGTCCCCCTCGATCTGCCGGTCTGGGCGATGCTGACCGCCGACGTCGAGACGCTGCGCGACCGCGCCGCGCGGCTCGCCTCGCAGCTGGGCGTCCCGGCCCGGGAGGTCCAGACCGTGTCGACCACCGGTGGGGGATCGCTGCCGGGGAGCGAGCTCGAGTCGTGGGCGGTGGCGCTGGAGGTCTCCCAGCCCGACGAGCTCGCCGGCGAGCTCCGCGCCGGTGAACCCCCCGTGGTGGGCCGGGTTGAGGGCGGGACGCTCCTGTTGGACCTGCGCACGATCGCACCGGCGCACGACGACCTGCTGGCCGAGGCGGTGCGGGCCGCCCTGCACGACCACGGGTGATACCGGCCGTGCACGTCGTCGCCACCGCCGGCCACGTCGACCACGGCAAGTCCACGCTCCTGCGGGCGTTGACCACCATGGAGCCCGACCGGTGGGAGGAGGAACGCCGCCGCGGGCTCACGATCGACCTCGGCTTCGTGTGGACCGATCTCGACGTCCCCGACCACGACGCCCGACTGACCGTGGCGTTCGTCGACGTCCCCGGCCACGAGCGGTTCATCGCCAACATGCTTGCCGGCGCCGGGGCGGTGCAGCTGGCCCTGTTCGTGGTCGCTGCCGACGACGGCTGGTCGGCGCAGTCGCAGGAACACCTCGACATCCTCGACCTGCTCGGCGTCCGCGCCGCCGTGGTCGCCGTCACCAAGGCCGACCTCGCCGGCGACGAGCGGGCCGCAGCGGTCGCGGCGGACGTCAGCCGCCGGCTGGCGACCACCAGCCTGGCCGGGGCGCCGGTCGTGGTGGTCGACGGGGTCAGCGGCCGCGGCCTACCGCAGTTGCGCGCCACGCTCGCCCGGCGCCTCGCGCAGACCCCGGCTGCGGGCGACATCGGCCGTCCCCGGCTGTGGATCGACCGCTCGTTCACGATCACCGGTGCAGGGACGGTGACCACCGGGACGTTGGTGGGCGGCTGGCTGCGGGTCGGACAGGAGCTGGTCGCCTCCCCCGGTGGGCGCACCGTCCGGGTCCGTGGACTGCAGAGCCTGGGCGCGGACGTCGCCGCGGCCGCCCCCGGCAGCCGCGTCGCGGTGAACCTGTCGGGGGTCGACCGTGACGAGGTCGGGCGGGGTGACGCGCTGGTGGGGCTCACGACCGGCGACGGCCGCCCGGCACCCGCCCGCACGGTCCGGGGAGCGTGGCGCGCCACCGCCACGCTGGACGCGTGGGTGCGGGCGCTGCCCGGCCACGAGGTGGGCCGCACCGGGGCGTGGCACCTGCACGTCGGCAGCGCGGAGGTGATCTCGACGGTCCACCCGCTGCTGCACGACGCGGCCGTCGATGGCCGCCCGGCGCACATCCGCATCGAGCTCGAACGACCGCTGCCGCTCACGGCCGGTGACCGGTTCGTCCTGCGGGAGGCTGGCCGTCAAGCGACGCTGGGCGGAGGCACGGTGCTCGATCCCGACCCGCCCGGGACGATCCGCGGTCCCGACGCCCGCCTGGCTCGAGCAGCCGACCTGGACGCGGTCCGCGACGCACTCGGCGACGGCCGCGACCCGCTGGTGCCGCTCCTGGCCGCGGCCGGGGGTGCGCGCCCCGCCGACCGTGCGGTGGCAGCAGCTGGTCACCCCCCGGGGCGGCCTCTGCCCGATGGGGCGGCGGCGGTGGCGGGGCACCTGACGAGCAACGAGGCGCTGTCGGGGTGGGCCGGGGCGGTGCTCGAGGCGGCCGGCGCCCGCCACGCCGCCGACCCGGGCGGGCGCGGCGCCGACCGGCGGGAGCTGGCCGCGGCCGCCCGCGAGGCGGGCTGTCCCGACAGCCTCGCGGCCGGGCTGGTGGACGCCCTGGCGGAGCGCGGCGCGCTGCACCGCGACGGGTCGTACTACACGCTCCCCGAGCACGCCTCCGTCCGTGACGAGGCCCGCGTGGAGCGGCGCCAGACGCTGCTGCGGGAGCTGGCCGCCGAACCCTTCTCGCCACCGCCGCTGGACGAGGCGGCGCGCCGCGCCGGGGTCGACCACGAGGAGATCAACGCGCTGGTGGCGCGGGGAGAGGTGGTGGTCACGGGCGGGCTGGCGTTCGCGCGTTCGGCCATCGACCTGGCCGTGCAGCGCCTGGCGCAACTCGACGAGCGCTTCACGACCGCCGAGGCCCGCGAGGCGCTGCGCACGAGCCGCAAGTACGCGGTCCCGCTCCTCGAGCACCTCGACGCGGTCGGGACGACCGAGTTCGACGGGCAGACGCGGCGCCTGCGCGTGTCGCACTAACCGTGGCGGGCGCCCGGACGCACGCAACGCCGAGTTACGGGGCGCGGACCTCGAACACGGCCTCGACCTCCACCGGGCTGTCGAGCGGCAGAACGGGGACGCCAACCGCCGAGCGGGCGTGCAGACCGTCGTCGCCGAGCACGTCGGCGACGAACTGGCTCGCCCCGTTGGCGACCAGATGCTGGTCGGTGAAGCCGGGGGCGCTGGCGACGTAGACGGTGAGCTTGACGATGCGGACACGGTCGAGGTCACCGTCAGCGGCAGCCCGGGCGATCGCCAGGACGTTGATCGCGGCGGCGCGGGCCAGGTCGGCTCCGGCGTCGATGTCCAGGTCGGACCCGAGCTTGCCGGTCATGGACAGCGCCCCGTCGCTGAGCGGTAGCTGACCGGCGGTGAAGAACAGCCCCCCGCCGGAGCGCCACAGTTGGTACGCGGCTGCCGGCGCGGGCGGCTGAGGCAAGGTCACGCCCCGCTCGCGTAGCTGTTCCTCGGCGGTCACCGGGTCAGCCCGCCTTCTCCGTGTCCAGCTCCGCGAGCATCGCCTGCCGCTCGGCCTCGCCCAGCCCGCCCCACACCCCGTACCGCTCCCCGCTGCGCAAGGCGTGATCCCGGCAGGGGATCAGGACCGGACAGGTGACGCAGATGCGTTTTGCGGCGGCCTCCCGCCGTTCACGGTCGCGTTTCGACTCGGACGTCACCGGCCCGAAGAACAGCGCGGCGTCCCCGCCGCGGCAGGCGGCACGGCGCCCCCAGTCGGCATCACACGGATACAACGGTCCACCTCGTGGTCGCTGCACTCGCGCGGTCGTCTCGAGACGGCCGCCCGACGTTGGGACGTCACGCTACGGCGCCCAGCTGCGGAAGGGAATAGCCGGCGCGCTTCCCAATGGAAAGCGGTGCACCAACCAGCGCAAGCACCGGCGCAGCTGGTCAAGGAGTGGCGCCGACGGTCCGCTCGACGTCGTCGACGAGCAGGACCGCCCCGTCGGCACCGTGGATCCGCACCCGTGTTCCGGCCTTGATGCGGCCCCGGTCCTCGCCCATCCACCGGGCGCGCCACAACCCCCCCTCCACGAAGACGTGCCCCTCGGGGTTCATCGTCGAGCGCACCACCGCGACCCGGCCGACCAGCTCGTCGGCGGCGGCTGCCGCCCCGGGGCCCGCCTGCGCGCGCAAGACCACGGTCATGACGATCCCGAAGAAGACCACCGAGCCGGCCACGACCGCGACGATCAGCCACGGGGACAGGTGCAGCAGCGGGGCGTCGGAGGCGTAGAAGAACCACGACCCGGCCCCGAGCGCCACCGTCCCCGCCCCAGTGGGCACGCCCAACCCGGCGATGGCCAGGTCGACCGCCAGCAGCAGCATCCCGACGACGACCAGGGCGAGCGCCCACCACGCCACCGGCAGAACGATGACGCCGTAGACGGCGAGCGGGGCGAGCAGCAGCGCGGCCACGCCGGCGACACCGAACCCCGGCTGGAAGACCTCGAACAGCAACAGCAGCACGGTCGCGACCACGACCAGGTACACGAACGACGGCGACAGCGCAGCGTGCAGCGTGCGGCGCAGCAGCCCGAGCTTGTGCAGCCGGACCGTCACCTCGTCGCTGCGCAACCTCAGGCTGCGCACCCCGGCCGCGGTCACGACCTGGCGGCCGTCGAGCTCCACGAGCAACGACTCGATCCCGTCGACCACCAGATCCACGACTCCGCGCTGTCTGGCCTGCGCCGCGGCGAGGCGTTGGGTCGCGATCTGGGCGAGGACCGCGTCGCCCCCCGGCGGCAGACGCGAACCGAGGTCGCCGACCGGCGCTCGTGCGCACGACATGGTGACCGTCACCGGGCAGGCCGGCCCGACCGTGGCCACGCTGGACGCGGCCCGGATGTGCGCGGCCGCCAGCAGCAGCGCCCCTGCCCCGGCCGCTTCGCTGTCCGCCGGGCCGACCCAGACCGCCACCGGGACATCCGAGGACACCAGCGGCGCGACGACGTCGTCCACGCGGATCGCGACGCCGGAGGGGGCGTCGATCGAGACGACCACCAGCTCCGCGTCGCGGCGGTTGGCGTCCGACACCAGATCGGCGACGGCGGCGACCACGGGCGGGTCGACCGGGCCGGAGAACTCGATGATGTCGACCGTCCGCGCAGGCGGCTGGGCGCCGGCGGACCCCGCTGCCAGCCCGACCAGGGCGACCAGCACGACCAGGAGGAGAACCGAGGAGGCACGCGACCGCATCGCCGAGAGGGTACGGGCCGCCGTCACCCGCCACGAACCACCGCCCCGCGGCGGCGTGCGACCGTTCGGGTACGCGGCGCGGCCGCGTGCGCCTAACCTGCGTCGCCGTGGCCACCACGACGACCCCTCCGGTTCCCCGTCCGGGGGTCCTCGACGGGTTCGACCAGCTGTTGTCGTCGCGCGTCGCGATCGTCACCGGCAAAGGCGGGGTCGGCAAGACCACCGTGGCGGCCACCCTCGCGCTCGCGGCCTCGGGGGCGGGCCGACGGACCCTGCTGGTCGAGGTCGAGGCCCGGCAGGCGTTCAGCCAGGTGTTCCGCACGGCCCGCTGGGACTACCGGGAACGCGAGTTCCGTCCCCGGCTCTTCGGGATCTCCGTGGACCCCGAGGAGTCGATGTACGAGTACCTCGAGACCTACTACGGCCTGAAACGGGTCCAGTGGATGATGTCGCGGACCAACGCCCTCGACTTCGTCACCGCTGCGGCACCGGGCCTGCGTGACCTGCTGTTGGTCGGGAAGCTGTACGA
Organism: Actinomycetota bacterium; assembly: GCA_019347675.1. Classification (NCBI taxonomy): domain Bacteria; kingdom Bacillati; phylum Actinomycetota; species Actinomycetota bacterium. The sequence continues at coordinate 27,781 of JAHWKW010000016.1, forward strand.
GCTCGAGAAGCGGCGTGGGGACGACGGGCGCCCCGTCTACGACCTGATCGTGTTGGACGCGCCACCTGCGGGGCGGATCGTGCCCTTCCTCCAGGCTCCGGACGCGGTCACCGAGATCGTCCGGGTCGGACCGATCAGCCGGCAGTCGGAGAACATCACCCGGATGCTCGACGACCCGCGCCGCACGCGCGCGTTCGTGGTCACCCTCCTGGAGGAGATGCCGGTGACCGAGACGGTCGAGACGGTGCGGGCGCTCAGCGACGCCGGGATCGACACCGGTCCGGTCATCGCCAACCAGGTCATCCCCGCGCAGTTGGGGCCCGACGAGCTCGACGCGCTGCAGCGGCTCGGCCCCGCCGGTCTGGCCCGCCGCGCCGCCGAGGGCGGCGCCGACCTCGGCGAGGACGTCGCGGCGCAGACCATCGAGCTCGCGAGCGCCCACCGTGAGCGGCTGGCGCTGCAGCAGCGGATGCGTGAGCAACTGCACCGCGAGGTCGACGAACGGGTGATCGAGCTGCCGCAGCTGACCGGGGCGAGGTTCGAGGAAGGCGACCTGGAGGTCCTCGCCGACGACCTCGCCGTCTCGGTCGGCGAACCCGGTCCCAAGGCCGGGCAGCACGAGGCCCGTCCCCGCGGGAGCGTTGCGTGAGCGAGCGCACCCGCGCCGACGGCCGCCAACACGACCTCGCCGACGAGGTCACCGGCGCCCACATCCTGGTGTGCACCGGAGCGGGAGGGGTCGGCAAGACCACGACGGCCGCGGCGCTGGGACTGGCCGGGGCGCGTGCCGGTCGACGCACGCTCGTGTTGACCATCGACCCGGCACGGCGGCTGGCGCAGTCGATGGGGATCGAAGAGCTGGGCAACACCCCCCAGCGCGTCCCGCTGGACGGCGGGGCGGGAGGCGGACAGCTGTGGGCGATGATGCTCGACATGCAGCGGACGTTCGACGATGTCCTCGACCGGCACGCGCCGACGCCCGAACGCGCCGACGCGATCCGGCGCAACCGCATCTACCAGACGCTGTCGTCGACCCTGGCAGGGACCCAGGAGTACATGGCGATGGAGAAGCTGCACGCCCTCGACGAGGAGGGCGACTGGGATCTGCTCGTCGTCGACACGCCCCCCACCCGCAACGCCCTGGACTTCCTCGATGCCCCACGGCGCATGACCGACTTCCTGGAGGGGCGACTGCTCAAGCTGTTCATCCGCCCCGGGATGGCGGCGGGGCGGGGCATGGGCCGGCTGGTCGGGTTCGGGACGCAGAAGTTCATGCAGATCGCCGGGCGCGTCACGGGGATGGAACTGCTCGAGGACCTCGCCGACTTCTTCCGCAACTTCCAGGGGATGTACGAGGGGTTCAAGCAGCGCGCGCAGGAGGTCCGGGCGCTGCTGGAGGAGCCCGGTTCCCGGTTCGTGGTGGTCGCCACGCCGCAGCCCCCGCCACTGCGGGAAGCCCACTTCTTTCTCGATCGGCTGCAGCAGGAGGGGCTACACACCGCCGCGGTCGTGATCAACCGCATCCACCCGCACTGCGGCGGGTGGCCGCACCAGGAGGACGCCTGTCCTGACGCCGTCGTCCTGGAGGCGGTCGCGCAGGCCCAGCCCAACGACACGGAGGGCCGGGCGGTGGCCGGCGCGTTGCGGCTGCTGGCCGACACCAACAACCTGGCGACCCGCGAGCGCCGGGACGTGTCCGCGGCCCTGTACGGCGTCGCACCGCCCCCGCTCGTCGAGGTGCCGCTGCTGCGTTCCGACGTGCACGACCTGGAGACCCTGGGCGAGATCGCGGACGCCCTCACCGACAGCGCGTAGCCGCTGTGCGCCGGCCCGCACCTCCCGCCGGGCGTGCAGCGCCTCGCCGGTGCCGGCGGGGCGGACGCTGTCGGCGGCTTCAGGACGCGGCTGCGGCGACCGCCTCGGATGACGTGGGGTACAGCCGGAGCAGCCGTCGGCGCTGCCTCTCGGTCAGCCCGCCCCACACGCCGAACTCGATCTGGTGAGCGATCGCGTACGACAGGCACTCTTGGCGCACGCAACACCGCTCGCAGACCCGCAGCGCCCGACGGCTCTGCTTGGCGCCACGGAAGAAGAACACCTCAGGATCGATGTCCCGGCAGCGGGCTCGGACCATCCACTGCGTGCTGGCCACCGCGCACCTCCCTCCCGGCACGCATATGATAACGGACGGTGGCCGAAAGTACACGTATGGTTGATGCGGCGCCGCCGGAGGTGATCCAGGCGCAGCGAGCCGGGTCACGCCTCGTGCGCTCCGGCCGGCGGCGACCAGCGTTCCAGCGCATGCGTAGACTGGCAGGTCGCTCGGGAACGCCCTCCGCCACCCCACCAGGAGATCCGTGGCCACCACCGACGCGCTGACGACCGAAGCCGAGATCGCTGCACGCGTGGCGTTGATCGCCGCGGTCGTCGTCGCCGGTGCGATGCTGATCGGCGCGTTCTTCCTGCCCACCGCGATCGTCGTCGACCGCGCCGTCGGCCAGGTCGGCAAGACCGTCCTGGACGTGCCTCCCCTCCCGGACGACTTCGATCAACCTCCGACGAACTCGGTGATGCTGGCGGCCGACGGCACGGAGCTCGCCGAGCTCCACGACGAGCAGAACCGGGTCCCCGTCAAGCTGGCCGAGGTTCCCCAGGTCGCGCAGAACGCGGTGCTGGCCACCGAGGACGCCGACTTCTGGAGTCACAACGGCGTCAACCACAAGGCGATCGTCCGCGCTGCGCTGGCCAACCTGGAGTCGGGCACGATCGAGCAGGGCGCCTCGACCGTCACCCAGCAGCTGATCCGCAACATCCCCAACATCGGGATCGGGCGGGAGCAGACCTTCGCCCGGAAGATCACCGAAGCGGTGTGGGCGGTCGATCTCGAGCAGCGCATGTCCAAGGAGGAGATCCTCGAGCGCTACCTCAACACCGTCTACTTCGGGTCGGGTGTGTACGGGATCGGGACCGCAGCCGACCACTACTTCTCCAAGCACGTGAGCCAGCTGACCGTCTCGGAAGCGGCGCTGCTGGCCGGCCTGATCCGTGCCCCGGAGCGCAACAACCCGACCACGAACCCCGACGGGGCGTTGGCCCGCCGCAACATCGTGATCGGCCAGATGCTGGCACACGGCTTCATCACCGACGCCGAGGCCAAGCTGGCCACGACCGATCCGCTGGGACTCAACGTCTCCCCCGACACGGCACCGACCCGCCCGTTCTGGGTGGAGTGGGTCAAACGCGTCCTGTACGACCCGTCCAACGATCTTCAACCGGAGTTGCAGGCAGCGCTGGGAGCCGACAAGGACGAGCGGCGGCGGCGGGTGTTCGAGGGCGGTCTGGTGATCCACACCACGCTCGACCGCGCCCGCCAGGACATGGGCGAGGCGACGATCGCCCGCTACCTCGACGACCCCGTGACCGACCCTCTGGCGTCGATCGTCACGGTGCAACCTCCGACCGGCGCGGTCGCGGTGATGGCGGTGGGCCCCAAGCGGTTCGGCGAGTGCCGCGAAGGCCAGCGCATCTGCGAGTTCACCCAGGTGATCCCGGCCGTGCCCGGGTCGGGTGGCTCCAGCCGCCAGCCCGGGTCGTCGTTCAAGCCGGTGGTCCACGTCGCCGCTCTGCGCGAGGGCTTCACGCCCGGCTACTCGACCGAGGTCAGCTCCGGGCAGGTCATCCGCGGCTGCCAGAAGCGGGCCGGCGTGCCCTACGACGTGCGCAACTACGCCGACAGCGGCTCGGGCTACATGAACATGTACGAGGCGACCAAGCGGTCGAACAACGTCTACCACGCCAAGCTCACGCGCGACGTCGGTGTCGAGAACGTGGTCGAGACCGCCAAGCTGCTCGGCATCAAGAACTCGCCCAACCTCGACAGCTTCACCGAGGTGATGTGCTCCATCGGACTGGGCGCGGTGAACGTGTACCCGCTGGAGATGGCGTCGGCGTACGCGACACTGGCCAACCGCGGCCAGCACTGCCCCCCCTTCATCGTCGCCAGGGTCGAGGACCGCGCTGGGAACCTGATCTACCAGCACAGCCCCAACTGCCAGCCCGTGATCGACCGTGGGATCGCCGACCGGGTCACCGACCTCCTCCAGAGCCCGCCCAGCCCCGGGGGCACCGCCCCGTTCATCCGGGATCTCCTGGGCCGGCCGGTGGCGGGCAAGACCGGGACCAACCAGGACTGGCGCGACGCGTGGTTCATGGGGTACGTGCCCCAGTACGCCACCGCGACGTGGGTCGGGTACGAGTTCCCGGAGTGCCTGCCGGGGATGGCGACCCAGTGTGGCTCGCTGTTCAACGTCGAGGCGGCAGGCACGACCTACCGGCGGGTGACCGGCGGGTCCATCCCCGCCCGGATGTGGGGCGACTACATGAAGGCCGTCCTCGCCGACGTCCCGGCCGTCGACTTCCGCGCCCCCCCGCCCATCCCCACGGCCACGGTGCCCAACGTGGTGGGGATGAACCGCGACAGCGCCGTCGCCGCGCTCGACACGAAAGGCTTCAAGCCCAGGGCCACGGTCGTCACGCACTGGCAGCCTGCGGGGCAGGTGGTCTCTCAGAACCCGTCGGGGGGGAGCGACGCCTGGGTCGGCAGCATCGTGCAGGTGGAGGTCTCGGACGGGACCGGGCAACCACCGCTGCCCACGGTCCCCGATGTCGTGGGGATGGGGCGGTTCGAGGCCACCGCGAGGCTCGAGAACGCCGGGTTCACGGTGCGGGTGCTCGAGCAGGACGTCGCCGACGCCGCCCAGGACGGTGTCGTCGTCGAGCAGAGCCCGCCAGCCGGCACCGAGCTCGAGCCAGGGAGCCAGGTGGTGATCGGCGTGGGTCGCCACCGGGTGCCGCGAGCGGACGACGGAGTCCCGGGTCCGCGTACACCACCGGGCCAGGCTGCCAGGAACGGCGGCGGCCAGGGTGGCGGTGACGGCCATCCCGGGCCGCCCGACACCGCCGACCGCGAGGACGACTGAGTGCGGGGAGGGTTGAGCACGGCCGCTGCGACGGTCGCGTCGATCGGTGCGGCCTGCGCCGCGTACGCCACGCTGGTCGAGCGGCGTTGGTACCGGGTCCGACGCGACGAGCTCGACGGGGCGCTCACGTCGAACGCCGAGCGGCCGCTGCGGCTGCTGCTGGTCGCCGACCTGCACCTGTCGCCCCCCGACCTCCCGCTGCAGATGTTCCTCGCCGAGCTCGACGCGTCCGACATCGACCTGGTCGTGGCCGCCGGCGACCTGGTCGGCGCGCCCGGCGCCGAACACGCGACCGTGGCGGCGCTGGCGCCGCTGACGGAAGGCGGCCTGCCGGGTGTTGCAGTGCTCGGCGCCAACGACCTGTACGCCCCGGTGCCCAAGAACCCCCTGTCGTACCTGACCCACCCCGACCGCCGCGAGTTCGGTCCGCGGTTGAACACCGACGCGCTCCGCGACGGCTTGCACACCACCGGGTGGACGACGCTGGTCGACGAGCGCGCGACAATCCCGACCGCCGCCGGTCCGGTCGAGGTCGCCGGGCTGCTCGACCCCCACCTGCCGTCGTCACGTCTGCCGCCCCGGACCACGATCGCGGCCCGCGACCCCGAGGCGGTCGCCAGGCTCGGGATCGTCCACGCCCCGTACACCAGCGCGCTGGATCTGCTCACCAGCGCCGGGTACGCGGTGATCCTGGCCGGTCACACCCACGGTGGCCAGGTCCGCGTCCCGGGCATCGGGGCGGTGGTAACCAACTGCGACCTGCCGACCCACCAGGCCCGGGGCACGTCACGTTGGCCGGGTCCCGAGGGTCGAAACGCGTGGTTGCACGTCACCGCGGGGGTCGGCCAGTCGCGCTACGCCCCGTTCCGCTTCGGGTGCCGTCCGGAGGTCAGCGTCCTCGAGCTGCACCGTTGAGCGCGAGGACGATGCGCCGCCGCCTGACCGCGGTATCCTCGCCCGGGCACGGCTGGACAGCCTTCGGGATGTAGCGCAGCTTGGTTAGCGCGCCACGTTCGGGACGTGGAGGTCGCCGGTTCGAATCCGGCCATCCCGACCACTGGGGCTTGTCCCCACCACTGGCCGTGCTCATGATGAGCACGGACGGGGGCGGTGCCACGTCACGGTCTGGTGCTCGAGCCGGCGGAAGCCGTCATGCCATCGCCGTGGGCGGGGCGTCGAGGGCAAAGATCGCCGCCAATCACGCCGGTCGCGGCAGACGACCCTCGGTCGGGTCCGCACTGACCCCGTCAAGCGACCCGGGAAGGTGGCTGGCGCGGTGCGCGGGCAACTGCAGGACGAAGCGCGCACCTCCCGCCGGCCGGTCCTCGACCCAGAGCTGGCCGCCACACAGGTCGCTCAACCGGCGCGCGAGGGCGAGCCCGAGTCCCAGACCCGGTCGTTCGCTGGGGGCGGTCCCCCGATCCCACGGCTCGAAGATCCGCTGCTTCATGGCATCCGGGACGCCGGGACCGTCGTCCTCGACGACGAACCGGACCATGTCCGCGTACTGGGAGGAGCGGATCCACACGGTCGTGTCGATCGGCGTGTGGGTGACCGCGTTCTCGACGACCTTCTCTAGGACCCGGCCGAGGGTGGCGGCATCGCCGGTCACAAGCGGGGCGCGCAATTGCACCTGGAAGTGCCGTCCGCTCGTCTCGATCCGTTCCAGGACCTGGTGCACGAGCTCGTCCGCGTCGACCGGACGATCGTGATTGAGGTACACCGGCGACGACGCCAGCCGGTCCATCTCCACCACGTCGCCGAGGACGCCGCGGACGTACGTCAGGTCGCCCACGAGGCGATCGATCACCAGGCCCCTGTCCGCCTCGCCGAGCTGCTCGCGCAGTTCGGTCGCCAAGGACAGAGCTCCCTCGATGGGGGCGCGCACGTCGTGCAACAAGAGTCGGAGCAAAGTCGCGGCCCGGTCGCGGCCAGGGGGACGGTTGCCCACATGCTGCCTCGCGTCACGCCCCGTGCCTCCGCCGTCGTCCGCGGACACAACCCGAGGAGACGCGTGGTGCCAGGACCTCTCTGTCCGCATCATGATCCGTCGCATCCGCCCCTACTCCCGACCGGCCCGGCACGCCAGTCGTGAATGGCGAGCCGTGGCCTTTTGTGCCGGTGGGTCGCGTCTTCGCGCTCCCTCCCAGCTAGTGCGCAGATACTAACAGTCACCGGCCGAACGGCCGCGGAGAGAAAAGGGCAGTTCGGATATAGTCGGGCATTTTTCCGGGTAACCGTGCACTCAGAGCGCGCGAGTGACTACATAGATCGCGCTCTGCGCACATGCGCTTACCGAAAGTTCTCTCTACCAGGGTCGTTTGCTGCTGCGCTGGACGATGTAGGCAGCCACCTGCGTCCGGTTGCGCATCCCGAGCTTGGACAGGATGTTCGACACGTAGTTGCGGACGGTCTTCTCGGCCAGGAACAGCTGTTCGGCGATCTCCCGGTTCGTGCGGCCCTCGGCGATGAGGCCCAGGATCTCTCGCTCGCGGGGAGTCAGATCCCCCAACAGCTCGTCCTCCGGGGGCAGGTACGGCGTCTGTGCCTCCAGGACTTGGACGGTCTCGGACGAGATCAGCGACTCGCCGGCCGCCACCCGGCGCAGCGACTCCACCAGCTGGGCCTTCGGCACGTCCTTGAGCAGGAACCCCTGCGCCCCAGCCATCGCCGACTGGTAGAGGGCATGGTGATCGGCGAACGACGTGAGTATCACACACCGGGTTCCGACGACGCGCGACCGCACCTCGCGGATGAGCTCAACGCCGTTACCGCCAGGCAGCCGTACGTCGACCAGCGCGATGTCGGGCGTGTGATGCTCGATGCCGCGAAGCGCGCTGGGAACGTCGCCGGCCTCCCCGACGACGGTGAAATCGCTCGCATCCTCCAACGTCGTCCGGATGCCGGCCCGAAGAAGGGCGTGGTCGTCGACGAGGAAGACGGTGGTCACGGCGGAACCTGCACTGGAACACACCTCGACTTCCAACGACGCGCGTGGCAACGAAACTACCGACCCGCTCGCCACCGACCGGGAACGACGGCCTCGCGCGAGGACGCCCTCGTACAGGCGTTCGGTCACGGCCACCTACATCGCTCAGCACGCGAACCAGGGCCACTGCGGGACGCGCTACCTGGCGGGTCGAGGAGGCCAGATGAGCCGCGGAGCGGAGGGATCTCTCCCTTGCTACCCGCCATCGGGAGGATTCGCACCCGAAGCCTCCGGCCGCGCCGATGCGCGATCGGGCCCCCAGACGGTCCAGGAGCCCGCGGTGAGGCCGACCGCTGCGGTTCCCGCCAGCTTCCACGCGTCGGTGACGGTCCCCGCGGGTGGGGCAGCAGCGGCATCGACGGTGCGTCCGTCATGTGCTTCGACGCGCGGCCCAGAATCCGGCCGTGGCGCGGGTTCTCGGCCAGCGGGACGCTGGCGCGCCCCCGCCAGGTCCGTCCGGTCCGACCGGTCGTCACGGGACCCCGGCGGAGGGCTGACGACGGCCTGCGGCAGGGCGACGTGCAGCTTGACGACCGCCGGTGCCGCCCAGACGAGCGTGGTGGTGGCGGCGCCTGCCAGGAACCTCCGGCGGGTGACGCGCCGGGAGGGCCCGGTAGGTGGCGGCCGGAAGGTGGCAGAACGGGTCTCGTCCATCTCCCGCAGCCTTCACACGAAGGAGACGTACCACCAGGGACATCTGTCCGTACCGTGGGTGTCTCGAAACGACCCGGTGCGGGTCGAACGTCCCTATCCGGACCTCACGCCGAGAGGGAATCTCCGGGGGTGAGACGGAGTACCGGGCACTGCAGGCAACGTTGATGCCGACCGGGTCGCGCGGGTCGTCGCCGCGAACGGCGCTCACAGCGGTGCTGGTCGTCGCCGGTGCGGTCCGCCTCGGCTTCTGGGCGCTGGGCCTGGGTGACCCCTCCGAGTTCGTGGCCGTGGACTCCGAGGGCTACCTGGCGCTGGCCAACCGTCTGGGTACGGCCTACTGGGGTGACGCCACCGGCGATCTCTTCACGCTCGGGCTCGTCCGACCTCCCGGCTACCCCGTCCTGCTGGCGTCGCTGTCGGCCTTCGGCGGGTCGATCGGGTTCCTGGCGTTCGCGCACGTGCTGCTGGGTGTCGGCGTGGTTTGGGCGACCTACCTGCTGGGAAGGTCGATGTTCGACCTGCGTGTCGGGCTCGTAGCCGCCGCCATCGTCGCGTTGGAGCCGGCGTCGGTCGTGCACTCCAGCCTCCTGCTGACCGAGGTGCCGTTCACGCTGCTCCTGGTCGTCGGTGCCCTGTTCGTCTGGAAGGGGCAGCGAGACGCGAACATGCTACGATCGGCGGTCGGCGGCGGGATGCTGGGCCTGGCGACGCTCGTGAGACCGGTGACCGTGTACCTGCCCTTGGTCCTGTTTCCGAGCCTGTATCTCCTCGCGCGCACGCCCCACCGGCGGCAGGGCGTGCTCACCGCGGCCGTGGTCGCCGTCGCGTTCGCGACCCCCGTTGGTGGCTGGATGGTCCGGAACACCGCGGTCGCCGAAGTTGCCGTGATCAGCACCATCGAGAGCACCAATCTGCTGTACTACCGGGCGGCGTCCGCGGTGGCGGAGGAGGACGGCCGATCGCTGGCCGAGGTTCGTGACGGGTACTTGTCGACCGTGGCGGAACGCCTGGGCGCCTCGCCCTCCCCGGCCAGCCGTCACCGGCTTGAGCGCTCCATCGCGGTGCGTGAGCTGCTGGCGCATCCGGTCGGGACGCTGACCATGAGCACGAAGGGTGCAGGGCGGCTCCTGCTGGGCCCGAGCCGCGCTCCGGTGGCTCAACGCTTCGACGTCGGCTACGACCACCCGGCCGTACGGCTGTTCACGTACGCGACGGTGGCCCTGCTCGTCATGCTCTACCTGCTCGCTCTCCTGGGAACCGCCGGAAGTGCCAGGGTCGGGCCGCGGGCTGCGATCGCCTTCCTGGTCCTCCTCGCCGGCTACGTCATCGTGATCAGCGCGGGCGGCGAGGCCTACAGCCGCTTCCGCGTCCCGGCTGTGCCTTTCGTCGCGCTCCTCGGCGGGTACGCGGCGTGCCACGTCGTGGCCCCCAGGTTCGTGGCCGTCCGTCGACCGGGGTCGCGTCTGGCTTTCGCCGCGCCCCGCGCCATGTACAGGATCCATCGAACGAAGGAGTGACAGCGATGCTCAGTCTCGTGATGCCGGTGTACAACGAGGGGGCCACGCTCGCGTCGGTGCTGAAAGCCCTCGGCGATGTGGAGTTCCCCATGCCGTGGGAGCTCATCATCGTCGACGACGGTTCGACGGACGGAGCCGTCCAGCGCATCGACCGGGGTTGGCTGCCCACGGCCGAGCACCTCACGGTGGTGTCCGCGACCACGAACCGCGGTAAGGGGGCCGCCCTGCGCAAGGGCTTCTCGCTCGCCCGCGGCGACATCCTCGGTGTCCAGGACGCAGACCTCGAGTACGACCCCCAGCAGATTCCGGCCCTCGTTCGTCCGATCCTCGACCGCCGAGCCGACGTGGTGTTCGGGACGCGGCAGTTCGCGGCGCACGCGTCGTACTCGTACTGGTACGTGGTCGGTAACCGGATCATCAGCACGTGCGCGTCGATCCTGTTCAACCGGTACGTGACCGACGTCTACACCTGCTACAAGTTCTTCACCCGCGGACGCTATGAGCAGCTGCGCCTCACCGCGTCCGGCTTCGAGATCGAGGCCGAGCTGACCGCAGGCCTGCTGCGCAACGGGGCGCGGGTCTACGAGGTGCCCATCGCCTACGCGGCGCGCAGCCGCGAAGACGGCAAGAAGATCCGGGCCGTCGACGGGGTACGGGGGCTGGTCCAGTTGGCCCGTGTCCGTGTGACGGGTCGATGACGTCGTGCGGCGATCTGCAACCTCTTCGCGACGATGCGTCGCAGTACCATGGAGACCGCCGTGAGCGGATGGGCCGGGGATGGGTCGGCGAGCGGACCGGTTAGGGGCCCATGCGCTGACGCTCGCGGTCGTCGCGTCGCTGGCGACCGCCACCGGGTCGGGCTCCGCGAGGGCGGATACGGTCAGCTACCGGGTGAACGCGGGTGGTCCCGTGCTGTCGACCGAGCCGGCGTGGGAGGCCGACACGGCCGCCTCCCCCTCCCCGTACGTGAACGCCGCGGAGACGGGCAACCGGACCTTCTCGACGACGACGGCGATCGACCTGTCGCACCCGTCGGTGCCGCCGGGAACGCCGCAGGCGCTGTTCCAGGCCGAACGGTGGGATCCGGTCGAGGCTCCCGAGATGCAGTGGGACTTCCCGGTGGTGGCCGGCAGCTACGAGGTCCGCCTGTACTTCGCCGAGATCTACTCGGGCGCGCAGGCCGTGGGCGCGCGGGTGTTCGACGTGACCGTCGAGGGCACCGTGGTGCTGGACGACTACGACGTGTTCGCCGATGTAGGCGGCTACGCCGCGGTGGTGAAGTCGTTCGTCGTGTCGGCGGACAGCAACCTGGACGTCGATCTGGGCCACGTGGTCGAGAACCCCGCCATCAAGGGCATCGAGATCCTGCCGGCCGAGCGCCCGAACGAGCTGGGGGCGTCCCCGGCCAGCGTGGAGGTCGGACAGGTCCCGGTCGGTGCGTCGGCATCCGCGGACGTGACGCTGACCAACCTCGGGACGTCCGGCGACCCCGAGATCGTCGTGGACGCCACGGACATCACCGGCACCCACGCCGCGGACTTCGTCGACGACTTCGACGACAGCGGCCAGGTCACGCTCGCCCCCGGGGCCTCCACCACCCTGACCGTGACCTTCACGCCCACCGACGTGGGCGACCGCTCGGCCACCCTGGAGGTGCACCACTCGGGCCTGAACACGCCGCTCGCCGTGCCCTTGACGGGTGAGGGCACCGGTGCCGGGACGTGGGAGGCGCGCGCCCCCAGCGGGCTGGCGCGCCAGGAGGTCTCCTACGTGCAGGTGGGCGGCCGGTTCTACCTGGCCGGGGGTGGCACCGCCCACCAGGCCTACGACCCCGCCACCGATTCGTGGTCGGACCTCGCGCCGCTCCCCGCCGACATCGACCACATCCAAGGCGTCACGGTCGCAGGTCTCGTCTACTACGTGGGCGGTCTCGCCGGCTGGCCCGGACCCCACGTGAACACCGTCCACGTCTACGACCCGGCGACCGACTCGTTCAGCCAGGCCACTCCGATGCCCGAGGGACGCGGACGTGGCGCCGGCGGCGTCGCCGTCCACGACGGGAAGATCTACTACGCGGGCGGTCTGCACGACGGCGTCGCCGTCCCGTGGTTCGACGTCTACGACCCGGCCGCCGGCACCTGGACGGCCCTGCCCGACATGCCCCGGGCGCGCGACCACTTCCACGCCGCGGTGATGAACGGGACTTTCTACGCGATCGGTGGTCGCGACACCGCCATCGACGCCACCACGGCCGCCAACGACGCGTACGCGATCGCTACCAGAAACTGGTCGACCGACCTCGCGCCTCTGCCCACCGCCCGTGGCGGGTTCGGCGCCGCCGTCCTCGGCACCGAGATCCTCGTCATCGGCGGGGAGGGCGGAGGCCGGACCCACGACACGGTGGAGGCCTACGACACCGGCACGGACTCGTGGCGGACGCTGCCTCCGATGCCCACCCCCCGCCACGGGATCCAGGCCGCGGAGTGCAACGGCGCGATCTACGTCGCCGCAGGCGGGACCGTCCAGGGCGGCAGCGGCCCGAGCGACGTCCACGAGATGTTCCTCCCATCCGGCGCCACCCCGTGCGCCACCGCGACCGTCGGCTTCGGCAAGAGCCTCCTCGCGGGCGCGACCTCCCCCAGACCCACGTCGCTGCAGTTCGGACCGGACGGGCGGCTGTACGTGGCGCACTTCAACGGCACGATCGCGGCGCACACGGTCGTCCGCAACGGCCCCAACGACTACGCGGCGACCGCCACCGAGACGATCGGGCTTGTCAACGACATCCCCAACCACGACGACGACGGCACGCCCAACACCAGCATCACCAAACGGCTCATCACCGGGATGCTCGTCACGGGGAGCGCCGCGAACCCGGTGATCCACGTGGCTTCCAGCGATCCGAGGATCGGCGGTGGCGGGTCCACCGACAACGACCTCAACCTCGACACGAACTCCAGTATGATCTCCCGCCTGACGTGGGACGGGACGGCCTGGAACCGGCTCGACCTGGTGCGCGGGTTGCCCCGGTCCGAAGAGAACCACGCCACCAACGGGATGGTCCTCGACCCGGCCACCAACACCCTGTTCGTGGCGCAGGGCGGGAACACCAACCAGGGCGCGCCGTCCAACAACTTCGCCTACCTCCCAGAGTTCGCCCTGTCGGCCGCCATCCTGTCCGTCGACCTCGACGCGGTCGGGAACACCACGTACGACCTGCCCACGCTGGACGACGAGGACCGACTCGGCGATCCCGACATCAACGATCCCTTCGGCGGCAACGACGGCAAGAACCAAGCGAAGCTCGTCGCCTCCGGCCCCGTACAGGTCTTCGCCCCGGGTTTCCGCAACCCGTACGACCTGGTGATCACCACGCAAGGTCTGATGTACACGGTCGACAACGGAGCCAACGGGGGGTGGGGCGATATCCCCGTCAACGAAGGCCCCGGGGGCACCTGCACCAACGACGTGAACGAGCCGGGCACGACCGACCCGGACAGCCTCCACCTGATCACCGGCTCGGGCTACTACGGCGGGCACCCCAACCCGACGCGTGGCAACACCGCCAACACCTTCAACGCCTCCAACCCACAGTCGCCCGTCGCCGCCGACAACGCGATCGAATGCGACTACCGCGCACCAGGCGGCACGGACAGCACTGCCCTGACGACGTTCGACTCGTCGACGAACGGGATCAGCGAGTACACGGCGAGCAACTTCGGCGGCGCGATGGCCGGCGACCTGCTCGCAGCGGGATGGAACGCCAACGCCATCTACCGGATCGTCCTGGACAACACCGGCACGGTGGTCGAGTCCAACGACACCCTGTTCAGCAGCGTGGGCTCGAAACCGCTCGACGTCATCGCGCTCGGTGACAGCGGACCGTTCCCGGGCACGATCTGGGCCACCGACTTCGGTGCCGATGCCATCGTCGCGTTCGAGCCCGACGACTTCGACGGCGGTGGGTCGACCTGCACGGGGGCCGATGACCCGACGGTCGACGAGGACGGCGACGGCTACGACAACGCCGACGAGATCGACAACGGGACCGATCCGTGCTCCGCGGCGGACGTGCCCCCGGACTGGGACGGCGACCTCACCTCCGACCTCAACGACCCGGACGACGACGACGACGGCCAACCCGACACGAGCGACCCGTTCGCCCTGGATCCGGACAACGGCATAACAACCAACCTGCCGGTCAGCTACACATGGGAGAACGACGCCCCCGACCCGGGCGGGATCCTCAACCTCGGGTTCACCGGGCTGATGACCAACGGCACCTCCGACTACACGTCGCTCTACGACGAAACGAAGATGACGGCCGGAGGCGCCGCCGGGGTACTCACCGTCGATGAGGTCTCCGAGGGCGACGCGCTCGGAAGTGCGAACACTCAGCACTACGCCTTCCAGTTCGGGGTCGACCCCCTCGGATCGGGCCCCTTCACGGTGCGCACGCGGATCCTCGCTCCCTTCGCGGGCATGGTCCCCGAGGACTTCCAGTCGATGGGCCTGGTCGCCGGGAGCGGGGGCCAGGACGACTACGTCAAGATCGTGACATCGGCCAACGGCGGCTCGGGTGGTGTGGAGTTCCTCAAGGAGGTCGCTGGCACGGTCACGACCCGGCCCGCGGCCGAGGTGACCTTGCCCGGTCCCGACGCCGTGGACCTGTACCTGCGGATCGATCCCGACGCCGGAACCGTGCAGCCCAGCTACGCCGTCACGATCGACGGTGCGACCGGGCCCCGGACGGAGCTCGGAGGACCAGAAGCGGTGCCCGCCGGATGGTTCGACGGGACGTCGGCCCTGGCCATCGGCATCATCTCGACCTCCGCCGGTCCGAGCCCCGAGTTCGCGGCCACCTGGGATCTGGTCGAAGCCATCCCCGATCCCCCCACCCTCACCGTCACGTCCATCTCGCCGGACACCGTCCCGGCCGGCTGGACGGGTGAGGTGACGATCTCGGGGACCGGTTTCGAGCCGGGCGCGACCGTGCACTTCGAGAACGGCTCGGGACCGACACCACAGGCCACCGACGTCGCGGTCGTCAACGGCGGCACGATCACCGCCACCGTCGTCATCAAATCCGGGGGACCACGTCGCGACCGGCTCTGGGACGTGGTGGTCACCGCCCCCGACGGCGCCACGGCGCGTCTGGTCGATGGCTTCACGGTGCTGAGCTGAACCCGCAGCCCTAGGACCCGTCAGGTGCGGCAGGATCGCCGTCCGCGTCGTCTGGCGAGAACGCGCTCGTAGATGCGCTCCGTCTCCGCCACGGTCCGACGGATGTCGAACCGTCCGGCCGCCTCTCTCGCTGTGCCCGACATCCGCGCACGGAGTTCAGGATCGCGCACCAGGCGCTCGATCCGATCGGCCAGGAGATCCGGCCGGTGCGGAGGAACGACGAACCCCACCTCCCCCTCAGTGACGGCGGAAGGGATACCGCCCACGTCCGTCGCGACCGTGGGCACTCCCACGGCCAACGCCTCCATCACCGCCAGGGGGAAGCCCTCCTGGTACGAGGACAGTGCGAAGACGTCGCATGCGGCGGTCACCGAGACCGCATCGTCGCGGTAGCCGAGGAAGCGGAAGCGGTCGCCGAGACCGAGTCGCGCGTGCCGCGCCCGCAGCCGTTGCTCCTCGGGGCCATAACCGATCGCCAGGAACCGCACCTGCGGGTTGCGCTGGAGCACCTGTGCGGCTGCCTCCAGCAGAGTCGGGTAGTCCTTCTCGGGCTTCAGGTTCGCGACCGTCGCGACCACCACCTCCTCGTCGGACAGACCGAGTTGCGCCCGCCGCGCATCCCTTTGAGCGCGCAGGTGCTTCATCTCGTACAGGGGGATGCCCTGGACGACCACCTCCAGCTGGGAGGCGAACCGTTCCGGGAAGGAGCCTCGCACACCTTCCGACACTGCCACGTGGGCGTCCTCCAGTCGGAAGGTGAGAGCGTTCAGGAACCGGGTCGCAGCCCGGTAGTTGTCCCAGACGCTGTGCTCGGTCGTGACCAGAGCGGGTCGTGCACCTCGCAAGGCGGTCCGGAGAGCCAGACGGGCGCCTCCGGCGACGAGCGGCGAGTGCGCGTGCACGACGTCGTAGTCGCGGGTACGGACGAGGTCGACCAGCCGGGGCATCCACCGCAGGTCGAGGCTGTGCCGGGCGCCGAGATCGTGGACCGGGACACCGGCTTCCTCGAGATCAGACCGCAGGGTATGGAGCCGGCTCATCGTGTGGGCCGCCTCGTAGCGGAAGGACTCATCCAGATCCCCGTGCGAGGCCATCGACACCAGCAGCGTCTCCGCGCCACCGACCTCCAAACCCTTTATCAACCACAGGATTCGGCGACCGCCCTTCCTACCCACGGGTTCCCCTCCCAGTGGGTACGGCCCCCCGTCGGTATGGCATCCGGTCCTCGAAGGGCCCATCGGCCGTCGCAGCCACCCACGGTGCGTCCAGGGCTACAATCGGCGCATCTGACGGTTGCGACGGGACTTGGCTTCGGCTGCGGCCGCTGGAGGTCCCGGAACGCCGACGGGTTGCGTGTTCCCCTACCAGTTCCTGCTCAGCTTGTCGAAGCCCGGACGAGGGAACCATTATTGCACTTGCGGATAGAACCGACGTGTCATTTCCATGGCACAGTGAAGGGGTCGGCTACCTTCTCGGCCCTCTGCCGCTGCACGCATGCGGGGAGCCGGTCGGCGGGCCAGTTCTTCCCGTGCAGCGACGTCCATACCATCCCTAGCATCTAGATGCGCTGCCACCCCGGTCGGCGTATGGACGAGCGGCGCACCGTCCCATCATTGACGCGGGCTGCGCCGGGCGCGCGCTCGCGCGGCGCAACCCGCCCTCGGTGAACTCGATCCGGCGTCTGCTCGACCGTTCGCCCCAGATGGCGCGTCACGCGTCGCTCTACCTGGTGGCACGAGTGGTGTCCGGGGCGCTGAACTTCGCCGCGCTGGCGGCCTACACCCGTCTCCTCGATCCTTCGGCGTTCGGTCGGTACGCCCTGGTGGTGGCGGGCGCGGCGATCGGATACGTGACGCTCTTCCAGTGGCTGGTGTTGAGCGTGGCGAGGTTCCGACAAGCCTTCCTCGACGACACGGAATCGCTGACCAGTGCCGTGCTGGCGGGGTTCGCCGGCGTGCTCGGCTGCTCGGCCGTCGGCCTGATCTTCGTGCTGCTGAGTGGCACCGTGCCCGGCGACCTGCGGGGCCTGGTCATCCTCGGCGCCTGCATCCTGTGGGCCCAAGGCTGGTATGAACTCAACCTGGAGTTCGCACGGAGCGAGTTGGAGCCCAGGCGCTACCTGTGGCGGTCGGTCGTCCGGTCGATCGCGGGGGTCACGGTCGGCATCACGCTCGCGGCAGCCGGCTACGGAGCGACTGGGGTGCTCCTCGGGCACCTCCTGGGTTACGCGGCCGGCTCAGTACCTGGCTGGAGCCGGTGGGCGACCGGCTTCGTCCGGCCACCGCGCAACGTGCTCCGGCAGTTGCTGACGTACGGCCTCCCCTTCGTAGCGACCTTCGCGCTCAACTACGTCGTGAACGGTTCGGACCGTCTGCTGATCGGCGCACTGATCAACAGCGGTCAGGTCGGCCTCTACGCGGCCGGGTACGACATCGCGAACAACGCGCTCGGGGTGGTGATGAGCGTCGTGAACCTCGCCGGCTACCCGCTGGTCGTCCGGGCGTTCGAACGCGGCGGATCCGAACTGGCCGAGCCGGTCATCGAGCGCAACGTCGTGTCGCTGCTGGCCCTGGCTCTGCCTGCCGCGACCGGCCTCGCCGTTCTGGCACCGGACATCGCGGCGGTGTTCCTAGGTGAGCGGTTCCAGGCCGCGGCGGCGCAGGTCATACCCTGGGTGGCCTTCGGGGGGTTCTTCCTGTGGATGAAGGCCTTCTACGCCGACCTCCCCTTCCACCTGCGACGCGCCACGGTCCAGCAGGCAGGCGTCTCTCTGGTCGCCGCGACAACCAACGTGGCGCTCAACCTGTGGTGGATCCCGACCTTAGGAATGCTCGGCGCCGCCTACGCGACCTTCGTGAGCTACGTGGTGGCGTTCGTGACCAGCCTGCTGGTGGGCCGTCGCCTGTACGCCCTGGCCTTCCCGGTCGGCGCGGCCGCTCGGATCGTGGCGGCGTCGGGCCTGATGGCCCTGGCCGTGGTCATCCTGCCTGTCGAAGGTGCGCTCGGGTTGGCGGTCAGGGTCGTCATCGGCGCGGCGCTGTACCTGGTGCTGATCGCGGCGCTCGACGTCTACGGTCTGCGGCGCTGGTTGGTCGCCGGGATCCAGCGCCAGGACGCGACCCGCTCCTAGTCCCGGCAGCCCGTCCCGGTGGTCTCGTTGCCGGAGCGCCTGTGCAGGTTGTCAGCGAAATAGTCGGACGATGTCCCGGTCCGGTCGACGCCGTCCGCGAACCACCGGTAGGCCGTGCAGGCGTCCACGGCGACGTTCTCGGTCAGCCACGCATGCCCGCCGACGTCGAAGAAGTGCGCGAGCGCGTTGCACGACCAGTGCGCCTTGACGCGCACCCGGTTGCGACGCACCTCGACGTCGTCAACGTCGACGAACGTGAACGCCGACGAGGTGCCACGTGTCGAGCACGTGCCGACCGGGAAACCGTCGGCGAGGTTGTCGACCACGCTCCAGCTGCTCCGCCGGCCGTACCTGGCCGGGTCGCCCCCGTCGACGTGAACGACGGCCCAACTCGGTGTCGCCGAGCGGATGCGGTTGTGGTGGATGTACACGTTGCTCACCAGACCGGCGCCTTCCGCCCCGAAGGCGAGCAGGTGCACGTCGGCGTCCCCGTTGCGGATCTCGACGCCGTGGACCTGTTGCACGTCGCCACCCGGCTCGAAGTCGATGTAGTCGTAACCACCCTTTAGAACCGTGAGAGCGTCGATCAATAGGCCACGCACGTGAATAGGGGCGGCGCCGTGCCGGTGCGGATGGTCCGCGTGCGCGCGGACCAGGCGGATGTCCGTCGATCCGTCGTCACTGTTGCCGTAGACGCCCATGGCGTGCAGGTGGTCGCCGCCCACGTCCTTGGAGGACGTGTCGAAGATGGAGATGTGGTGCGAGCCGCGGAGATCGAAGGCGTGTTCGGCTTCGAACCGCCGGTCGAAGTAGGCGTAGCCCGGGTCCCCGAAGTTGTTGTGACGGCGCGTGATCCCGTCGTAGTGGGGGTTGCCGGGGTGGAAGGGCCCTTCGACACGCAGATTGCGCAGCGTGATGTTCGACGAGTCGGTGAGCCGCCAGTGGCGCCGTGCGGACTGGCCAGTGTGCCCAACGTGCCCGGCGGTGATGCCGTCCAGGTCGGAGTAGATGGTGGCTTGGTCCTCAGGGGACGGTCCGCGGATCTCCAGCCAGCTACGTCCGGTGACCTCCAGGGTGCCGTCCACCCGGTAGCGCGCATCGGCCCGTCCGACGGGCAGGCATACGACGGTCGGGTCCTCCGCGGTGCCGTCCGGTGCCGCGTCGATCTGAGCCTGGATGGTCGGCGTCTGATCGACGCCGTCGGTGCGGGCCTCGATGACCGTGTCGCACGGGCTGTCGGCGAGGTTGGGGGTGTCCGGCGGGTGGACGCCTAGGTGCCACGCGATCCGGTCCGCGGTCGAGGGGGAGACCGCCGCGGTTCCACCGACGACGACGTTGCAGTCCAGTCGGTCCCGGCTGCCATCGACCAGTGAGGCCATCTCCTGCGGCAATCGGGCATCGGCAGGCGGGACGAGCGCCAGTACCGCGTCGGTGCGGGCAGCTAATCCGGCTGCGGTGAGCGCATCGGGGAAGGTCGAGCCGGTCGCGAACACCACGCCTCGCTGCCGCCCCTCGAAGGCCTCGACAGCACGGTGGGCCACGGACGCCGACGTGGAGTACCGGTCGGCGCCCGCCAGCCGCTCAACCGTGTAGCCGGCATCGCGCAGTTCGTCATCCACCGAGCTGCGGACAGTCGCGTGACCGCCGATCACGTACACCGTCTTGGCTCCGAGGTCGCGCAGGGCGTCCCTGGTCGCGTCATGGAGCCGGTCGGCCGGCGTCAGCAACGTCGGCACGCGCCAGGGCGCCGCAGCGAGAGCTCCGGCGGCTACGGCATCGGGGAACCGCTCACCGCTGACTAGCGCCACGACGCCGCGGGTACCCGTCTCGCGGGCGGTCGCTGCCGCTGTGGCGTACCGATCGGAGCCGGCGATCCGGACAGTCCGGGGGCGGCCAGCCGTCGCTTCGACCTGCTGTTGCACCGCCTCGGACAGCGCCGCGTGGCCGCCGACGATCCACACCTTAGAGGGGTCCAGCCGTTGGATTTCATGCGCGACCTCAGGCACCAGCCGGTCCCTGGGGGTGATCAGGATCGGGGCGTCGCGCTCGGCGGCCAGCACGGTCGCGGTCAGGGCATCGGGGTAGTCATCGGCTGATGCCAGGACCAACTCGTCCGCGGAAGACCAGGCGTACCTGGCGACCGTGGTGGCCGTGGTGGTCCGGGAGGCGTCGCTGACACGGCTCAAGCGACGTGCGGCGCATCCTGCCGGATCGGACCCTGCCTGCGGCGACGCTGTCGAGGCAGCCGCCCACGCCCCGACGTGCTCGGGCGCTGAGCCGGGATACAGGAGCGACGCCAGTAGCACGCCGACGACGACGATTCTGGACATGGTCGCCCCCCGCATCGGTGGCATGCAGCGCCACTGACGTGTTCGACGTGCTCGATGCCCCACTTGAACGTAACACCCTCGGGCCGACCGGCGCCTGAGCGCGGTTCCGCAGAGCAAGGCTGTACCCTCCTCGCGCCTCGGTGCTACGGCCGATCCGGACGGAGGGATAGTCAGGCCCGTGTATGACGCCAAGCCCGGCCAGAGTCGGCCGATCGTCATCGCTGCTCGACGGGGGGAGCTGTCGTACCTCCTGATCAACCACCTCGCGGAGCGGTACGACGTCGAACACGTCGTCTTCGAGGCCTCCCGGCCGACCCGGCTTCTGCGCTACCGACTGCAGAGGTTGGGCCCCGCGACCGTCGCAGGCCAGTTGCTCATGCACGTCTGGGACCGTGCGGTCGTCCGGACGCGCTCGCAGGCGCACAACCGTGACTTGTTGAGGGGCTACGACATCCGCCGACCCGACGGGCGCCTGCCGACCACTGACGTGCGATCCGTCAACGGGCCAGCGTTCGCGGATCTGATCGAGGAGATTCGCCCATGGGTGGTCGTGGTCTCGGGCACGGGGATCATCGCGCCGCGGGTCCTGAGCCTGGGCCCCATCTTCCTGAACATCCACTGCGGCATCACGCCGGACTACCGGGGGGTCCACGGGGGCTTCTGGGCGATCGCCGCAGGCCGTCCCGATCTGGTCGGGACCACGGTTCACGTCATCGACCCGGGGGTCGACACCGGTCCGATCGTGGCGCAACGAATCGTGGACGTCGACCCGTGGTGTGACACGATGCGCACGTTGACGACCAAGCAGTACCTGGCTGGGCTCGAACCGATGGCCGTCGCCGTCGCCGACGCCCTGGCCGGACGGTTGCGCACAAAGCCCGACGCCCCTCATCCGGGTCGCCAGTGGTTCTCACCGACGCTCACGGATCACCGGCGGTTCCGCAAGTGCCTGACGGCGATGCGCACCGATGGCGGTGGCCGGCCGGTCTGGAGAGATCCGGAACCTCGCAGGTGAGGGTCAGACCGTGGCACGATGGCGATCCTGCCAGGCTAGGAAAACGAGCACCGTCCACAGGGGGTAATCCCAGTTACGGCCGCCGCTCAGGTGCTCACGCCAGCGCGCGCGGACAGGCTCCGGCTCGATGATTCCGTCCTCCACCAGCCGTCCGCTCAGCAGCTCCTCGCCCCACGCCCGCAACGGTCCGCGCAGCCACGCGGCGATGGGCGGGTCGAAACCGACCTTGGGCCGGTCGACCATCTCCCGTGGGACGTAGCGGTCCAGTACCTGGCGCAAGATCCACTTGCCCTGCCGTCCACGGATTCGGTGCTCCAGCGGGAGCCGCCAGGCGAACTCGACCAGACGTGGATCCAGGAGCGGCACGCGCACCTCAAGACCGACCCCCATGCTCGCACGGTCCACCTTGGTGAGCATGCAGTCGGGAAGGGTCACCAGCGAGTCTGCAAGCATCATCCGTTCGACCACGGTCGGCAGGTAGGCCCATCCGTCGCCGTGCGTCACGACCGTGGTGACCTCGCATGCCTGTGGGAGTAGCGCGGTCGGATTCTCCCACTGTGAAACCAGCGCCTGGCGCAGCTGGAGTTCGTCGTCCGCGTCCAGGACGCGAGCGAACTTCTGGATCTTGTCGGCCAGGTTGCGCGGCGCACGGGCGCGGTGTCCGGTCGGGCCGTCCAGCAGCCTGGACACCGTGGCGTGGGCTGGGGAGAGCAGCGCATGGGCGGCCACCTGCCGAACAGGGCGGGGTAGGCGCCGAGAACGTGCCCACAGAGACGGACCCAACGTGTAGCGGTTATAGCCTCCGAGGACCTCGTCGCCGCCGTCGCCGGAGAGACAGACGGTCACGTGGCGTCCGGCGTGGCTGGTCATGGCCGCCGTTGGCAACGCCGACGGGTCGGCGAAGGGCTCGTCGTAGAGGTCGGGCAGGCGGTGGACGACGTCGAGCGCCGATCGCGGGGGAAGCGGGATCTCCGTGTGGTCCGTGGCCAAGTGCGACGCAACCTGGGCTGCATGCGTGGCCTCGTCGTGCGAACCCTCCGGGAAGGAGATCGTGAACGTCCGCACCGGGGAGGGCGATTCGACCGCCATGGCCGCTACCACCGCCGATGAGTCCAGTCCGCCGGACAGGAACGCACCGAGCGGCACGTCCGCTGCCAACCGCAGACGGACCGCATCGCGCAGCAGGTCGTCGAACCGCTCGATCGCAGCCTGAGCGTCGCCGGTGAAGGGATCCGACACCGCCCGTTCGACGGTCTCCTCGAGCGACCAGTAAGCAACCGGATCGGGACGTAGCGCCCCTGAGTCCAGAGTCAGGTGGCAGGCGGGCGGTAGCTTCGCGACGTCGCGGTACACGCTGAGCGGCGACGGGACGTAGGACAATCGCAGGTAGCTTGCCAGCGCGTCCAGATCGAGCCGCCCATCAAAGGTGGGGTGAGCCCGCAGCGCGGTCGGCTGCGACGCGAACAAGAAGGTGGCGCCGAACCAGCCGTAGTAGAGGGGCTTCTCGCCGAAGCGGTCGCGCGCCAGATGCAGGCGACGGTGCTGCCGATCCCAAAGCGCCAAGGCGAACATCCCGTTGAACCGCTCGAGGACGGCCGGGAACCCCCACTGCGAGACGGAGGTGAGCAACACCTCCGTGTCGCCGTGGCCGTGGAACGACCAGCCAAGTGCCCGCAGCTCGCTGCGGAGCTCACGGAAGTTGTACAGCTCACCGTTGAAGCTGACGACGTACCGACCGCAGGTGGAGCACATGGGTTGCGCCCCGGTGGACGTGCGGTCAAGCACCGCCAGGCGCCGGTGACCGAGGGCAACACCGCTCGACGCGTCCACCCAGCTACCGGCACCGTCCGGCCCTCGGTGGCCGAGCGCGGCCGCCATCGCCTCGGCCTCGGCGATGAGAGCGCTGGCGGAGGTGGTGGCTCGCGTGTCGAGCACACCCGCTATGCCACACATCTGCGTGGACTGCTCCGCAAC
Source organism: Actinomycetota bacterium (assembly GCA_019347675.1). Taxonomy (NCBI): domain Bacteria; kingdom Bacillati; phylum Actinomycetota; species Actinomycetota bacterium. Next base: position 51,553 of record JAHWKW010000016.1, read on the forward strand.
TCGGCCCGACGTGCCGACCTAGCGAGTCTACAGGCGGCAGCGACCTCCCCCGCCTGTCGACGATGCTGGATCGGAAACCTGCCGGCCAGGCCGCTTCCCCGGTCGTATCCATGAACCGGTAGGCTCGCCGCCTCGCAGACCGGGATGGGCAGATGCGGGCACGCCGTGCCATCAAGACCGGCCTGTCGGCGCTGGCCGGGGACGGATCCGCGTCCGGCGTGACCATCCTCATCTACCACCGCGTCGGCGGAGGCAGCGCCGACGAACGGGATGTGTCCGTCGAGGCGTTCAAGCAGCAGATGGAACTGCTGGCACTCCACCACGACGTGGTCACGCTCGACCGCGCCCTCGACGCCCTCGAGGAGGGCGACGACGCCCCGCGTGTCGTGCTCACCTTCGACGACGGCTTCGCCGACGTCCACCACAACGCCTTCCCGCGCCTCGCTGAGCGCGGGCTGCCCTTCACTCTCTACGTGGCGAGCCGTTTCGTCGGGGGGATGATGCACTGGAACGGTTCGACGGCCAGCGCACCCGGCCCTGGTCTGAGCTGGGGACAGCTCGCCCGGATCGCCGAATCCGGGTTGTGCACGATCGCCAATCACACGCACGGTCATGTCCGTCCGCGAGAGCTCGGCGTGGCGGAGATCGATCGCTGCAGCGACGTCTTGGAGGAGCGGTTGGGCATGCGCCCCCACCACTTCGCTTACCCGTGGGGTTTCCGGGTCCCGGCCGTCGAGCCGGCCCTGAGGCAGCGGTTCAGGTCGGCAGTGACCGGCGAACTCGGACGCAACCTGCCCGGCGTTGACCCGATGTGCCTGCGGCGCGTCCCCGTCCGGCAGAGCGACCCGCTGACGTTCTTCTCCGCGAAGCTCAGCGGCCAGTTGTGGCCTGAGCGTGCCTACGCATCGATGGTGACGGTCGCCAAGCACGTCCGTCCCGGCATGCGTCGGCGTCCGGCAGGTCGGTAAGCGTCATCGCCGCTGTGGCGACGGTCGTAACGGCTGCACGGGTGATGGCTCCCAACGGGAGACGGCCGGTGGCGCAGCGGCCCGGATCCGAAACTCCTCGTGCGGGGGGCGCTCGCTGTTGCTTCGGCCCCGAGCGCTGGACTGCACGCCCGTGACGCGGACGGTCGTCTATCTGGAGCTCCTCGACCCTCTCCTCGACGCGGACGGCGGCGCCGCACGCGTCCGGTACCGTCTGCGCCGCGACTTCCCGTGGGTGGTCGAGGACGGTTGGAAGCTCGAACGTTGGGGGCTGTGGTGGTCCGACCACCCGCCCGGGGGCGCCGAACGACGCCGTGGTCTGCGCCTGCCACGCTGGTTCCGGCCGCACCACCTGCTGATCCCTCTGGCGTGGCTCGTCCACTTCGTGCTGGCGGTGCGACGTCCGCACACCGGTGTGGTCGTGGCCTACAGCCCGTCGACAGCCGTCGGTGTCGCCGCCGCGCGTGTCGTTGGCCGCAGTTGCGGCCCGGTGGTCGTCCGTGTGATCGACCACCTGGCCAGCAAGGCAGGGGCGGTCGACGGCGCGCGCTTGCGGGCCGCCGTGCTGCGCTGGGTCGACCGGTTCGTGCTCCGCCGTGCCGATGTTGTCGTGCCCATGGGCCGGTTCACCAATGAACTGGTCCGCGAGGCTGGCGTCGACGACGACCGCGTGGTTGAGCTCACCCACCCCACCCGGTGGTTCGGAACGGAGCCCGCGACCGCCTCCGTCGGGCGTCACCGTCGACGGCTGGTCTGCGCCGGTCGGCTGGTCCCCGAGAAGGGCTTCGACGTCGCCCTGCGTGCCTTCGCCGAGGTCGCCCCTGAGTTCAGGCACGTGCAGCTGGACATCGCCGGTGCCGGACCCGAACGCGACCGGCTGCGGAGTCTGACCGACCGGCTGGGGCTGTCCGACAGGGTCGTGTTCCACGGCTGGCTACCGGCCGGAACCATGCCGACGTTGTTCTCGGGTGCGGTGGCGGCCGTCCTGCCCTCCCGCGTCGAAGAAGGCCTCGGCATGGTCCTGGTCGAGGCGGGTACGGCCGGGTGCGCACTCATTGGCAGCGATCTGGGAGGCATCCCCGAGCTGGTCGAGCCGGGCGTGACGGGGTTGCTGGTGCCACCGGACGACCCCGAGGCGCTGGCGGACGCGTTCCGCCGTGTGCTCTCCGACCCAGAGGAGGCGCGCCGCTTCGGGGTAGGTGCTCGGGACCGGGCGCTCGCCTACATCGAGCGGCGAGAGCCCGCCCTGCGCATCCTCCGACAGCGTTGGGATGACCTGCTGGCCGAAGGAGACAGTGGCCGGGCGGGACGGACGTGAGGCGCTCCTCGCCCAGCCCCGTGGCCGAGCCCTAGCCGCGTGATCACGGCCGGGCGCGGCGTGCCAGGCGTTGCCCTTGCGCGCCGTCCGAGACCACCGACGAACTGGTCGTTGCCTAACGAGCGTGTTCGGGACGGCACTGACCACGACGCCAGACGTCCAGCGGACGTCCGAGGAGACGTTCTAGCTGCGCGGTGTGGGGTTCGAGACGTTCCTGGAGAGCTCCCGCCAGGATGGGGTCGAGAGGTGGGTATTCGGACGGGCGGCGGTTGGCGCGGACGAGACCTGCCGCCAGCCGCCGCGTGCGCTCCTCGCCGACCGTCCGCCCGACCGCCCGGCGCACACCAGGGGGGATGCGCTCCATCAGACGCAGTCCGCGCTCGAGGGTGCGCGAGACCGGTTGCGAGGCGGTGTTGTCGCGCGGCAGCTCGGTCAGGTCACGCGGGGCCACGTCCAGGAACCGCCACAGCTGGGCAAGCTCACGCCGGGGATGGTTGATGAGTTCCTCCTGGACGAGGATCAGTAGCCGCTGCCGACCGAACGCATCCATCCAGTGGCGCAGGAAGTCCGTGTACCGACCCGCAGTGAGGTAGGCGCGCCGCAGTTCGTCCGTAGGGATCTCCGACCACAGCGAGACCGTGCCAGGGTCCACGGTGTCGGCCGCGACAGCCTCCTGGAAGCTGCGCGTCTCCTGTCCGGTCGCAACCTGGTCCCAGTACATCGAGTACGCGCGAGACACCGGATCACGCAGCACGGCGACGAGACGCAGTGAGGGGCGCGTGAGATCCGCCGCCACCCGACGGGCCGCGGCGGCACTGTACAGGTACCACGGAGTGGCCTCGCCACGGAAAGCGGCATCCGTTGCCGCTCCGAAGAACTCGGAGACGTACCAGTCGAGCCCCTTGGCGTAGTGACGCGCCGAGCAGAAGAACGTGGGTTCCTTCACCCGGGTCATGTAGATGTCGGGATGGTCGGACAGCACCCGGTACAGCGTCGTGGTGCCGGACTTCGGCGCGCCGATGACCAACAGGTTCGGTAGCCCTGCCCGGGCCTGGTCCCCGATGTCATGGGTCACGACGCAACCCCTCGCCGAACGCTCCCTCGAGGATGGTAAGGCAGCCCCCACGGGTACGGTTGGCACCCCGGTGACGGAGGAGTGGCGTGCGCAGTGCCGGTCCTGCGACGGATGCCCGCCCACTGATGGGGACGTCCGGGGGCAGGCCGTCCGGCGCGCTCCGGATCGGGCACCTCACCACGGTCGACATGAGCCTCGCTCTGCTGCTTGGCACCGAGCTCCAGGTAGACCTCGCGGCCGGACACACGGTGTTCGGGATCTCCAGCCCGGGACCGTTCGTGCCAGAGGTCGAGGCGCTCGGCGTGCAGCACGTCCCGCTCCCGGCGTTCACACGGGCGTGGGATCCGCGACGCGATCTGGCCGCTGCCCGGCAGCTGGTCCTCGCCCTGCGGACGCTCCACCTCGACGTCCTACATACCCACACCCCCAAGGCCGGGGTCCTGGGGCGGGTGCTTGGCCGGGTGTGCGGCGTGCCGGTGATCGTCAACACCGTACACGGACTGTGGGCTGCCCCCGACGATCCGCTGCCGAAGCGCGCGATCGTCGTCGCGGCGGAGGCGTTCGCCGCCCAGTTCTCCGACGCCGAGCTGTACCAGAACGCCGAGGACCGCCGACGGCTGTGCTGGGCGGTCCCGCCGCGCCGCAGCCTGACGGTCGGTAACGGAGTTGACCTTGAGCGGTTCCAACCCGATCCCGACGCCCGGCGGGCGATCCGCGCCGAGATGGGAGTCCCCGACGGCGGCCTCGTTGTCGGCGGCGTCGGCCGACGGGTCGCCGAGAAGGGCATCAACGAGTTCGCGGCGATGGCACGCTCGCTCGCTGAACGCGCGGTGTTCGTCTGGGTGGGGCCCCCGGACGAGGCGAAGCCCGACCACCTGGACGAGGAACTCCCCGGCGTGTGCTTCCTGGGTCTACGCCGCGATGTGGAGGCGATCTACGCGGCGCTCGACGTGTTCGTGTTGCCCTCCTACCGGGAGGGCCTCTCACGGTCGGCCATGGAGGCCGCCGCCAGTGGCTGTGCGCTCGTCCTGAGCGACATCCGAGGCTGCCGGGAGATCGGGGAGGACGGCCGCCACCTCCTGCTGGTCCCCCCCGGAGACGCAGCGTCGCTCGCCCGGGCGGTGGCGCGGTTGCTCGACGACCACTCGCTGCGTGAACGCCTGGGGCGCAACGCTCGTCGACGTGCGCGGCGCCGATTCGATCAGCATCGCGTGGCCAGGACCTCCCTGGCCGTGTACCGCGAGGTCATGCTGCGGAAAGCCGCGTCTCGGCGATGACCTCGCGCGTCGGTGGTCCACCCAGCCGGCCCGCCCCGGTGGCCAGAAGCGCCGCCAACACCAGCACGACGGCCGGGGCATGAAGGACGTAGTCGATGCTCGCCTGCACGCCGAGCGCCGCCAGACCGGCCCCCGCCAACGCCGCGGCCGGATCGTGGGCGCTCACCGCCAACCGGACGAAGCCCCAACCCATCAGCGCGAGCAGTAGAAGGAGTCCTACGACACCGAGCTCCGCTGCGGCCTGCAGGTACTCGTTGTGGACGGCCACCGCATCGACATTGCCCCGTGCGCTCGGTGCCAGGTCGCGGAAACGCCCGGCCCCCACGCCCGTAACCGGATGCTCCGCCGCGAGATCCAGCGCCTCGGACCAGTACGAGAGACGTTCGGGGCTGAGCGCCCGGACCACCACGCGCTCCCGGGAGCCGTCATCCGCGGGCTCGAAACGATCGGCGATCCACCACGTGGAGGCCACCGCCGTCAGCAGCACCGCGCCGCCCAGGGCCAGCAGGATGCGCGCGGACCGAGGGTCACGGACGCGGAACGCGATCGCCGGCAGCGCCAGCAGCACGATCGCCGCGACGGAGCCGCTGGCGAGGACCGCTACCACCACCGCCACGACGGCGACGGTGGCCAGGTCTCGGCCGGTGCGGGACTGCGCCGTGCGGGTCAACACGAGCCCGGACACCGCGGCGAGCAGGTACAGGGCCGCCGACGCGTTCGCGTAGCTCAGGGCCCCGAACGCTTCACCAGTGCGCGGGGTCCCGGCGGCCGCCACCGGCCACATCGACAGCAGGGCGACGGCGACGAGGATGGCCACCGGTGGCGCGCACACACTCGCCTGGCGGACCGTCCGGACTATGAAGTACGTGGCCACAACAGCGCCCCCGAACTGGATCAGCGCCGATGGATCCCCCCCGGCCGCATGCGTGACCCTGTGCCCCCACCACATGGTCACGACGACGAGTCCCATGCCCGCCAGATCCATCATGACGTCGTCCAGGATCGCTCGCGGGATCATCTCCGGACGCCTCATGGCAGCGGATGCTACGCCCGAGGGTCGCCTTGTCGGTGAGATCATCAACGGGTGGATGTCCTGGGCACACGGCAGGCCCCCGGAACGGCCACCGACCGGGTCGACGCCGTGGTCCCGGCTATTAGAGATCCCGGGAACGCGCCCACATCGGGGACGTCGTCGCGGGCCTGGATCGGCGCCTGGGCGACCGTGCACCCAGTACCCGGGCCGGCCAGAGCTTGTTCGGCGGAAGCGCGCGGGGAACCAGGCGGATGGCCGCGGTGAGAGGGGTACCGGTTACCTTTGCCGGCCTGCCGGACATGCGCCTGTCGAGCCTGCCGCGAGCTGATGTCGTCGCCACCGTCGATATGCTGTGCTAGTGGTTCGAGTGGAACGCGTTGGCTGGACTCGATCGGTCGACGCTGCAGAGGGAACTGACCGCACATGGATGGACCTCAGCCTCTCTCTACGGAGGCACCGCCGGTTGGATCTCAGCCCATCTGTCGGCCGCCGCCCCCCAAGGTCAGGCGTTGGTGCATTCCTCCAGAACGGCGGACGCCAGCTCCGCAGGCCTCGTCGTGGTGGCGCGGCGTTTTTCGAGGGGTCGAGCTGGGAAGCAGGCGGCCCCCGGACCCCGTGGGACAGTGACCCGGGGCCGAGCCGTGGGAACGATCGAGCCGAAACCCGTGCAGAGAGCGATCAAGCGTGCCCTCGACATCGTCGTCGCGGCTGCGGGACTGGTCGTCATCTCGCCGTTGTTGGCCGTGGTCGCTCTCGCGATCCTCGTGACGATGGGGCAGCCCGTTCTCTTCCGGCAGCAGCGTCCCGGGCTGCATGAGGAGCCCTTCACGGTCTACAAGTTCCGGACGATGCGTCGCGGCCAGGGTGACGATGCCGAGCGACTGACCCGGTTGGGACGTTGCTTGCGTGCGACCTCCGTCGACGAACTACCCCAACTTTGGAACGTCTTGCGGGGCGATATGAGTTTGGTGGGCCCCCGACCGCTCCTGGTCGAGTACCTCGACCGGTACGACTCTGAGCAGCGACGCCGGCATGACATGAAGCCAGGTATCACCGGCCTGAGCCAGGTGGCCGGCCGCAACGAGGTCCCGTGGACGCGACAGTTTGAGCTCGACGTCCGCTACGTGGACCGGTGGTGTTTGAGGCTCGACCTCGTGATCCTGACTCGCACCGTGGCGATGGTCCTCACTCGACGTGGTATCGCACAGCCCGGCCGAGCTACCCGGGACAGGTTCGGGCCTAGCTGAACCAGCGACCGCGCCTACGCATCGCACTGAGGCTCGGGGTGGAGTTCGACGCTTACCCGAACGGTCTGTCCGTCCCTTTGGAAGTAGCAAGCCTCGCTCGGATCGCTCGTGGTGAGAGCACGGAGACGATTGATCAGGTCGGCGACCGTCGTGGTTTCGCCCAGATCGAGGAAGCGAACGCCACGTTCCGCGAGGTCGCCCTTCGCATGGAAGGAACCTTCGTCGACCCGGTTCGGGATGGTGGCGTAGTCGCCGGTTCTCACACGGGGCCACACGTCCTCGAACAACGATCGCTCGGCTCTCAGGATCCGGCCGTAGAGGGTGTCAGCCGTGTCGTGGGCGAGGACGGGCACCCGCCTGCGGGCGATGATCGGACCCGCATCGACCTCTTCGACCATCCGGTGCAGGGTGGCACCCGCGAGAGTCTTATCGAGGATCGCCCAGCTCGGGGTGTGCCACCCGCGGTTGTGGGGCAGGTATGCGGGATGGAGGTTGATCCAGCCGCGCCCAGGGACGCGGAGGATGTCGGGGGGCACGATGTAGGGGAAGTGCACTGACAGCGCAAGGTCGAGATCGAGACTGCCAAGGCTGTGTCGGTGTTCCGGTCGGCGGAACTCGTCACCGCGGAGGACGGGGCCATCAGCCACCTCCCGGTACAGACGTACCAGTTCCTCTGCGTGGGAGGCACCCTGTCCAGCGCTCACGCACAGTGCAGCCGGCAGGTCCCCTCGCCCGACGAGGTACGTGAGGATCTCGACCGCGATACCCCGGTCGCCTGCGAAGAGGAAGACGGGACGATCGACTCGGGGTTCTCGACGGCTCATGACGGCGCCCGTCCACAGACGTGGACCGTGACCGCGGAACCATCCCGCCACATCGGCGCCGTCTGGTGGATACCCACTTTCACGAACGGATCACGCGGCGATCACGGGCGGACAGGATGAGGACGAACAGGAACGGGAGCATCATCGTCCGCTGTCGCACAAGGATGCCGAAGTTGCCGATGTAGGAGAAGCCGACGACGAACAGCGCGACGAACACGGCCGCGAAAGCCACGTAGGGCCGTCCCCAGATCGCGGCCAGGAACCTGGACGGTCGACGCAGTGGCTGGAAGAGCAGGCCCATCAGTACCACCCCTTCCCCAGCGGCAAGGAGCATCATCGGGTTGTCGGCCTCGGTGGGGAACGGTCGGAAGAGCACCGACGCGGTACCGGCCGGGAGGTCTCGCGGGGACGCGATCCCCACCGGCTCGAACTGCGAGCCCCCAATGCCCGACATATCGCTCGTCCGTTCCAGCACGGCGATCACCTGTTCTGTCTCGAGCGGGTCGAAGTTCAGGAAATCGGCCGTCATCTTGACGGTGGCGACCACCGCGAAGGTGACGAGGATCGCGATGACGATGGCGTGGAGAGGACGGCGTACGCCCCGGTGGCCGATGCGGTGGCGCAGCACGCCGATCCCGACTGCGAAGGTAAACATGGCGGCCACGTGCGGACGGACGAGAGCCATGCCCAGCGAACCCAGCGCGACGAGGAGGTACCCGCTAGGCCGTCGTATGAGTATCCGTGCCACGCCGTACGCCCCGATCCCCAGGAACAGCGCGAACCACGCCTCCTTGCCGATCGGGGAGGTCCAGAACACCAAGCTCGGGAAGAACAGCACCAGCAGGCCGTAGGGCCGCGCGTTAGCGTCGGGCTCCGCGAGACGGTACGCGCGGTACATGAGCCAGTGGCCACAGATCCCCGCGAGCGCGAACACCAGGAAACCGGTCACCGTCGATTCGCCGAGCAGCGCAAACAGTGCCGCGGTCGCCACGATGATGGTCCCGGTCCCGCGCAGGGTGAAGCCGCCTAGATCCTGGCGCGTGATGTCCAGCACCAGCCCCTGTCCCAGGCGGTCGGCCAGGGCCCCGCCGAGGCGGGAGTAACCGAAAGCGTCCGCGACCCCGTCGTAGATCGCCGAGAACACCCACAGGTACGCGATCGAGCTCACCAGACGCACGACGACCGCCGTCGGCAGGACCCAGTCGCCGAGCAGGCCGTCGCGGCGACCGGCGCGCACCGCCCAGATGGTGGCGCCGGCGAGCAGGAACGGTCCGGTGACGACGGCGCCGGCGATGTCGTAGGGCACGTTGTCCAGGCTCCACGTGACCGTCATCACCCAGGCGGCGACGAACGCCAGACCGGCCACGGTGATCACGCCAGGCCTCAACGCGTCCACAATCGGCAGGTGGGACCGGACCCGGTTCACCTCTTGCGGAAGCCACGGCTGCCGAACGACGCCGTCGAGGGGGGACCGGCCACGGTGGGGACCGCCCCTCTCCGGAGCGCTCCGGAGGCCCTGCGCCGGTAGACGTCCAGAGCGGTGGACGCGCCCGCCCGGCGTGGGAGGTGCCTCCTGAACCGCAGCAGGAGGACTCCCGCCGACGACTCGCCGACCTGGTCGAGGTAATCACGGGCGCGTTCCGCAGCGTCCCTGCGACTGCAGACGGCCCGTGCCACGAGCAGCACCCCGTCCACGCCGTGCAGCAGGGCTGCGGCGTCCCCGCTGCCGAAGATGGGACCGGCGTCGACGAGCACCAGGTCGAACCCCGACAGGCGCTCGCCGTGGATCGCCTCCAGGTCGGGCCGGGAACTCAGCTTGTCGGCGCTCACGTATACCCCGGGCAGTGCCGTATCGAGCAACCCCGCCCTGCCGGTCGCCGTCGTCGACAACGCGGCCGATGCCTCCGCCCAATGGTCGCCGGTGGCCGTGACCACGACCCGGTACCCGGTGGCGGCCATCGCTCCGGCCAGGTGCGCCAGAGCCGTCGTACGTCCTTCGGCGGAACCCGCGGACGTGACAAGCACGACCTTCGGGGACGTACTGCCGTTGCGGCGGCCCGATCCCGTCGCGGTCGGAGACTCTGGGTACCCCGCATGAGCGTCGGAGATCCGGTGCAGGACCGCCATCCCGAGACGGGTGAATGCTTGCATCGCCTCGTCGTCCACCGGGACGTCCAGGATCGCCGCCGGCTCCGCGGGCCCGGTGGGCAGGTCGATCTCCGCCAGAACCGGAACGGCGTAGACGGCCTCAAGCTGATCGCGGGTGTGTAGACGCCGGTCGCTGCGGTCGACCACGAATGCAAGCCCGAGTCCGAGCAGCACGCCCAGCGTGCCGCCGCCCAGTGCACGCGGCAGGCGCTTGGTCGGCGGCGGGGCGAACACGGAGGTGGATGTGGGGATGGCGATCACCTCGCCCAGTCGGGTCACCCCCGGATCGGATGGTGGCTGCGAGACCAGCTCCTCCATGGTCTGGAGGTTCTTCCCGTAGGTGGTGACCAGCGCGTCGCGTTCCGCCCGCACGAGCAGCCACTCGATGGAGTCCGTGGGAAGTCCCTGCAGCTCGGCGTTCAGCTCCCGCACGCGTCCCTGCTGCTGGGCCACGAGGCGGCGGACGCGCTCCAGGGCATCATCGCGGAGTGACGCGTTCCGCTCGGCCGCGAACCGCATCAGCTCGTCGGCGTAGGCGTCCACCAACGTCGTGACCTTCTCCTGATCGGTCCCCAAGCTGGAGATCGTGATCATCGCGAGTCCCGAGTCGACCTCCACCTGCACCCGGGCAGCGAGCACGTCGGGGGTCACCTCCAGATCGAGACGCTCGATGACCGCGGCCGGGACGTCGCCCATCTCCGCCAATCTGGCCAGCAGCGGCAGGCTCACCTCGGAGGATGAGGTGGGGGAATCCGTGCTCCGGACCAGCATCTGGCTGGCCGTGTACTCGGTCACGCGGCGGGGAGGACCGACCTCAGCGGGCGCCGGCGCGGTGAACCAGGCCGTTCCCGCGGCGACGAGCACCGACGCGACCACGACCGGCCAGCGACGGCGGAGGATCCTCAGAGCCTCAGCCAGCTCCATGCGACCCCCCGAGCATCGGCGTCAGGCCCACCCGCCAGGCTCTCCCGCGCGGAAGCGGTCCGGTAGGGACACCTGTCCGAGCGTGCGCCCTCACGGGACCCACTCGATCAGACCCGCTCGTTGGAACTCGCCCAGCACGCGTTCGAGGTCCTGGCTGACCACCTCTGGCTGCATGTTGCACAGCTCGCAGATCGCGTCCAGCATCTCCGCGGGGTAGGTCTCGCCGTCGCACAGGTCCCAGATCGCCAGGGCCGTGTCGTTCAGCAGATGGACCTTGCCGGTATCGGGGTCGAACAGGGTGTTCTCGCCTCTGGCCAGGTTCACCCAGACGTCGGGCTTGCGAGCGGGACGGGCCAGGGTGAGCTTCATAGTTCGACTCCTGCCAGATGGTCGAGGAGGCCGTGCTGCAGCACGAACGACGCGGCCTCGAAGCGCGAGTTCATCTCGAGCTTGCCGAGCAGGTTGTTAACGTGGGTGCGGGCAGTCTCCGGGCTGATCACCAGCTCCTGGGCGATGTCGTTGTTGGTCACTCCGCGGGCGAGCAGCCGGAGCACCTCCCGCTCGCGCGGGGTCAGCCCCGACAGACGCAGCAGGGCGTCGTCACGTTCGCGACGGCGGTGGATGAGATTGGACAGCAGGCCGCCCAGCATACGGGGTGGGACGATCACCTCACCGCGGTGCACGGCCCGGGCGGAATCGATGAAGGTGGCAAGCGGGCAGTCCTTCGTGAGGAAACCGCTCACGCCGACTTCCAGTGCCGCGAGCAGCAAAGTGGACTCCTCCGCGTCCGCCAGCAACAGGACCCGGCACTCCGGCACGGTCTCGCGGATGCGTCGGGTCACCTCCACGCCGCCGGGGGCGGGCAGGTCCGCACCGACGAAGGCGACGTCCGGACGGACCAGCGCCGCCATGCTCACGGCGTCATCGCCGCCGGCGGCTTCCGCGACGACACGGAGGTCGCCCTGGTTGTCGAGGACCGTGCGCAGCGCCTCGCGGAACAACGACCGGTTGTCGGTGAGCAGGACCCTGATCTGCCCGTTGGGTGCACGATCGCGCACGGCATCCTCGGGTCCGGCGAGTTGCTTGGCGCCTCGAGGTTCCCACCACATCCGCCGCCGGGCATCCGAAGCACGCCGTAGCCTGCATACGTTCGTTTTCTCCGTACAGCAGCTCCCGTAGCCGCTCTACCGGCGACGGCCCATCCGCGGTCGCGTGGAACGCCGTACGATCGGGCGCGGCCGCAGCCTGACCGAGGGGGAGGGATGAAGCGATGGAGGACCGGCGGTTCCGCCGCTCGCCCGACGTGGTCTGGCGCAACGTCGGTCGTGACGTGTTGCTGGCGCCCCCCGGCGTGCCCGGCTACGAACTTCTGACCGGCGCCGGCGGACAACTATGGCGAGAGCTCGCCGGGGCGCCCACCGTCGCCGAGCTCACGGGTGCGCTTGCGGTGTTGTTCGGGGTGCCGTCCCACGACATCCTGGCCGACGTCGAGCAGATGGTAAGGACGCTCGCCGCGCAGCAGCTGGTCGAACCGACCGATGGGCTCTGACATCGCCGCCCAGGTGGCGTCCATAGGCTTGGATGTCGCGGGGCCGTCGCTGTCTCCGCCCGCGGACGGCTGGTCGTGGACGCTGGCGGACCTCGGCACCCAACGGTTGACGGGCCTCGCCGTCCGGGCGCTCCTCGAGGGAAGCTGGGACCTCACAGTCCCGCAGGCCGACGCCCTCCTGGACTCCCACCGACACGCCATGTCCCGAACCCTCGACCATGAGCGCGCGCTGGTGACCATCGGCCAGGCGTTCGCCGCGGCGGGCATCGTCAACGTGGTCTTGAAGGGGCCGGCGTTCGCCCACCCCTTCTACCCCGACCCCTCGTGGCGGCCCTTCACCGACCTGGATCTGCTGGTGCCCGGCGACCACTGGGAGCACGCCTGCGCCCTGCTGGAGGAACTCGGCTACGCGCGCGGACAGCCGGAGCCGCGGGCCGGCTTCGACGTCCGGTTCGGGAAGGCCGCCGAACACGTCGACCAGACCGGCGTGACGGTCGACCTGCACCGCACCCTGGTGCTGGGCCCCTTCGGGCTGTGGATTGACCCCGACGCGCTACTCGCCAGGACGGTCCCACTGCCGGTCGGTGCACGGGAATTCCACCGGTTAGACGACACCGGCTCGCTGCTGCACGCCTGCCTACACGCCTCGCTGGGGTGGTGGCCACCCACGCTGCTGTCGCTGCGCGACGTGGCCCAGATCGCCCTGCTCGGCGACATCGACTGGGACCGGTTCCTGACCTGGACCGACCAGTGGCGGCTGCATGCCGTGGTGGTCGACGCGTTCCGGGCCGTCGCGCGCGTCCTGGAGGTTCCCCCGCCCGTGCCCGTGCGTGCCATGCTCGCCGCGCCGGTGTCCCGGCGCGAGCAGCGTCTCATCGCCTGCTATCGGGGCGCCGCCCGCTACCGCGGCGGCCCGGCGTTGGCCACGTTGGCGGCCATCCCCGGACTCCGCGCGAAGCTCGCGTACGTCCATGCCCTGCTCGTCCCGGATCGTCGCTTCCTTGCCGCCCGCAGCGGCGACGGGGAGGCCTCCTACGGGCGACGCTGGTCCGTGCCGATCCGGTGGCTGATGCGGCGACGTTGAGCGGGGGTTGCGCCGTCATGATCGACGCCGCCTGAACACACTGTCTGGCCGGCCTGACGGCCGGCGACCTCGTCACGCCCTCGAACATGACTCGGATGACGCGTCCGAGGTCGTCTTCGGTCGCAGTCCACACCCCAACGTCGCGGACGCCAGGCCATCTTCATCCGCTCACAGTTGCGCCATCCGGAGTATCGAGGCAACCAAGACCCGATATGGACGGACTTCCTGTTTTGCCAAGAACACTAAGCACGTCCCTTCCAGGGGTCTCGTCGCGTCGCGCCGTTTGATGCGTACGAAATCCCCACGGCTCGGCGCGCGAACCTGGCCTGTTCTGGCGATGGTCGCGCTCGGGACGCTGCGTAGCGTCGTACTCACGTCCGGAGAAACCGCGACCCGTGGGGGACAGCTGTGGACACACCAATCAACCAACCAGTCGCCGAGGGGGGGCCGGAGGACCAGAGTCGCCGCGATTTCCTGAAGCGCTCGGCGGTCGCCGGGGCCGTGGCTTGGAGCGCCCCCGCGATCCTGTCCCTGCCAGGAGGTATGTCGTGGGCGGCGCACTACCCCTGTCCGTGCCCGAACTGCGACGCGCAGGCGGCCGCGGCCCGCATCGGCGGCTCGACCCTGGCCGGCGCCGACAACCAGTGCACGTGCGTGGTCAACGCGAGCCTGAGCGCCGGGACGCCCAGTCTGACGGCGCAGGTCGCCTGCGCGGAGGCCGACGACGAGCACTGCACCGCCAGGACGTTCCTCGAGGGGGTGCGCATCCAGATCGCCGAGAACACGTTCATCACGGCCACGACGCTGTCGTCGTGCGTCACCTGCGGCGAGGGCGACGCCTTCGTCGCGGACCTGGCCTTGGAGGTCGACGGCCTCAGCACGAAGCTGCAGATAGACGGCACCTGCAACGCCACCGTCCTCGGTCTCGAGGGTCTGGCGACCGCCGTGTTCAACGAGCAGCAGTGTGACAACGGTGTGCTGACGGTGAACGCCCTGCGGATCACGGTCGACGGCGTCGACGTCATCGTCGGCCAGTCCAGGGCCGGTGGAACCGGCTGCCCGTGCCAGGCGTGCGCTGCCGACCCGCGCTGCGAGCCGCCGAAGCAACGGCTCTGCTGATCGCCTCAGCAGCATCGGCGGAGCGCCGGCCCTGATCGGGGGCCGGCGCTCCGCCGTTCTACGAGGCAGGCGGCCGCGAGGCAGACCGTCCGCCTCGTCCACCCTGCGTAGGCCTGCTAGTACCGCCATCGCAGGGTCCGACGACTTCGGCTCCTTAGCCTCGGTGCCATCCGGAGGCGGCAGCAGGCCATGAACGGACGGGAAGATGACCCCGCGACCTACGAGGCTGCCTTCAGCCTGCTCTCCTACCGTTTCGCCGTTCGCACCGCCTCCCCGTCGTTCGCGTCGCTGATCGACCGGACCTTCGGCTCGTTCCGCACGGAGCAGACGGCCGGGATCCCCACCTACGAGCTCAGCGAGGACACCGCCAGCGATCCTCCACGCTTCCGCGTCGGACGGGCCGGGAACGTGCTCCTCGACACCGACGTCCCGGAGCGGGCGCTGGACGTCTTCGCCTGGGAGGTGATGGACGCGGCCACCAGACGGTGTCACGACCGCGTCCTGATCCACGCCGGGGTCGTCGCACGAGACGGGCAGGGCATCGTGCTGCCGGCCGCATCGGGGTCGGGCAAGACGACGCTGGTGGCCGGGCTGGTCGCCGCCGGGTTCTCCTATCTGTCCGACGAGATGGCCGCCGTGGTCCCCGCCACCGGCCTGGTGGCACCCTTCTCGCTGGCGCTGTCGGTCAAGGCCGGCTCGTTCGACGTGCTGACGGGCCTGCTGCCCGACCTGCCCGCCGACGTGCGGCGCCTGCTCGACGGGCGCGTGCCCGTCCGCGCCGAAGACATCCGCGCCGACGCGCACGGCGCCCCGGTTCCCGCGCGCTTCGTGATCGTCCCCCACTACCAACCGGGCGCCCGCACCCGCCTGCAGCCGACCACGCGGGCTCAGGGACTCGGCGAGCTGGTGCGCAACGCCTTCAACCTCGACCGGTTCGGGCGGGCCGGCTTCGAGACACTCGCCCGGGTCGTTCGCAAGGCGTCCTGCTACCGGCTGACCGTGAGTGACCTGGACACGGCCGTCCGCACCGTCACCGAGATCGTCGCCGACGCGACCGCCTGACCCGATCCGATCCTGGTCGCCGGCCGCGGACGATCAGTCGGCGACCGCCGCCCCGAGGTCGCGGATCGCCACCGGCACCGAAGCCGGGAGCACCGCCACCGGGACCGTACCGAGGATCCCGGTGAGAGCATCCAGGGCCCGCTGGGGACCAACGGCATCCAGGTCGCGCGCGAGGCCCGCCGCCTGTGCCAGCAGCTGACCACGCGTACGCTCCTGTTCCGTCGTCCAGACCACGACCGGGTAGCGCCCGGCCGGCACTGATGCGCCGTCCGGGCCGGGCGGGAGCAGCTCCAGGGCCGACCACTCCACGGTCAGCGCCGGCTCGGGTACGACCAGCTCGCCGGTGTCCGGATCCAGCTCCACCCCGGTGTCGACGAGCCTCAGCCCGGCGTCGGCCAGCCGCCGCTCGTGTGCGACCAGTTCGCGGGCGAAGCGGCGGGGGACGATCGCCGCACCGGCCGGGCCGACGACCGCGCCCGTCTTCAGACGCAGGGCGGCACCGTCGGAGCCACGGACGTGGTCGGACAGCCGGGCGATCAGCGCGTGCACCGCCCGTTGGGGCGAGGCGGTACGGACCGTCAGCGACCCGCCGGTGAACAGCAGGTGCAGCGCGCGCCCGGAGCGGGTCGTGGGTGCGTCGTCCAGGTGCAGCGAGTAGTTGGCCGGTGCGTCGTCGTCGTCGACGAGGTGGGCACCCAGTAGCCGACGCAGGAAAGTCTCGGCGGTGGCGCTGCCGGCACGTAGGCCGACGTTGTAGTCCCCCGCCCGCACGGTGATCGATGCCGCCCAGACCAGGCGGTCCGCCGCGTTGCCTCACCCGTGGGGCGGCACCGCCAGGTAGCGGAGCCTGGGAAGTGACTCGGTGCGCTCAGCAGTCCTCATCAACATCTCCCGCCTCGTGGGGACCGACCTGGTGAGCCGCGGTCTCGTCGGGGTCCGCGGCGACCCCCTCCAGCAGCCCCTGCCGCCCGAGCTCCCGGGCCAGATCCAGGAGGTCGTTGAGCACCACGGCAGGCTCGACCGAGAACGCCTCCGCCAGTTCGACCGCGAGCTCAGCCAGGCTGATCGTCCCGTCCAGGCAGGTCCACACGATGGTCGCGGTCGGGTTCAGGGTGTGCAGGGTCCGCCGGTGCTCGTCGTAGATCACCGTCTCGCCATCCAGCTCGACGCTGGTGAGGCCCGGACGGGGACGGGGCACGAACGACGCGTGCAGGGCCTCGGGCAGGATCTCGTGTGTCGTGCTCATCGTTACCTTCTCCCTCGATGGGTGCTCGGTCGGCCTCGACCGGAGCCGACGTGGTCCTGCAACGGGCGCAGGAAGGGCGTCCCGAGCGTCCGTCGGCGGACGGCACGTAGGCGATCCAGCGCACGCGCCGTCAGGCCGACGGCTCCGCGGAAGCCGTGCAGTGCACGTCGTTCGTAACGGTCGGGCTGGTAGCGCAGCGCCCACACGGACAGCGGGACGATGTCCGCCAGGGCGAAGCACTCCCAGGTCGTTCGGACGGCCTTGGCCACGGCAACCTCGCCCGACCGGGACAGGGACGCCGCGGCCAGGACCAAGTCGCCATCCACCGATCCGCCCAGCACCAGCTCGGCCACGTCGCGCAGCGCGGACAGGCGAGGTTGAGCGCCGATCGTCGCGTCGTAGCAGGCGTACAGGAAGCTCTGCTCCGGTGCCAGCGTCCGCAGCACCCTGCCCCCAACGGTGAACTCGGTCTCGTCGCCGAACAGGCGGTCGTCGTCAACCGAGCGTCCGAAGACGTCGTGCGCGCGCCTGAAGTGCAGGTCGACCTCCAACTCGTCTGCCCATCGCAGAGCCACCCCCTGGGCGTGGCGGGACCCTACGCCGACCCAACGCAGGCGGGGGGTCGGCCGGAAGCCCTGCGACTCGAGCAGCGCCGGCGCCCGGTCGACGTGGTCCGAGGGGATCAGCACATCGACGTCGCCGTACACCCGTACCGAGGCGTCGGCGTAGGTCGTGTGGGCCAGCGCGGGTCCCTTCAGCACCCTGTGGTCGATGCCCGCGTCGTCCAAGCACGCCGTGACGCGCAGGAGCAGCCGCTCGAGGCGCACCGTGTGGGCCAGCGCGCAGGTGTGCAGCTCCACGGCCTGATCGAACTGGTCCGGGGTCGCCGGGAACGCGCCCGCCGCGATGGCGTCCACGAGGTGGCCGGGAAGGCGATGCGTGGCCACTGTCGCGAGGAACCGGTCCCATACCCGATGCCTCAACGCTTCGTCGGGGGCCCGTAGGCAGCTGCCCACCAATCCGTGGGCGGCGACCGCGATGACGGCCTCCTGTGCCACCAGCATGGGCCCGCTCACGGGATCCGCCTCACTGCCCGGAGTCGCTCGAGGTCCTCGAGGAACGGCAGCAGGTCGCGGGCGACCTGCTCGGGCCGTTCGCGGTAGGTCTGCGCGAGCGCGACGATCATGTCGTCCAGCACGGCGGGAACGGCCAACCGTTGCCACACCTCGGCCCCCGCACCCCGGATCCTGAAGGGCTCTTCCCGCCCGGGTGGCAACAGCACCACCGTGTCGTGGGTGCGGTGCCACAGCACCTCGTCGACACGGGTCCACACGATCACCGCAACGCCAGGCGGACTTCGGTGGCGTGTGCCTGGATGGCGGCGATCGCGGCGGTCACCGCGTCGATGGTCGGCGTCGTCATGTGCGACCAGAGCGGCAAGGTGAGCACCTGCCGTGACCGCGTGTCGGTCACCGGAAGCTGCTGGGCCGGAGCGAGGTGCGCGTAGGCCTTCTGCCGGTGGACCGGGGGATGGTAGTAACGGCGGGTGTCGATTCCCTCGCGGCTCAACGCGGCGGCCAGCTCGGCGGCGGTCGCCCCGAACGTGTCGCCGTCCACGATGATGGTCAGATCCTTCACCGTCGAGGTGTCCCCGGGCCGGACCGCTGGGAACGCGACCCCCGGCACGTCACGCAGCCCCCGGCGGAGCCTTCCGGCGAGTTGGTTGCGCCGTCTGACCCGTTCGTCCAGTCGGGCCAACGACTGCAGCGCGACGACCGCGTGCAGTTCGGACATGCGCGCGTTCAGTCCGGGGAACAGGCAGTCGTAGTCGCCTGGGTTACCGTAGTCGCGCCCCAGCCGGCACCACTCGGCCAGCGCATCGTCATTGGTGGCGATCAAGCCGCCCTCGCCGGCGACGGTCACCTTCGTGGGGCTGAGGCTGAACACCTCGGCGACTCCCGATCCCCCGACCGGGCGGCCGGCGCGTCGGCTGCCAAGGGCGTGGGCGGCATCGTAGATCAGCGGGATGCCTGCGGCGTCGGCCAGGCGACCCAGCCGTTCGACGGCGCATGGGGTGCCGTAGAGGTGCACGGCCACCAGGGCGGCGGCACCCTCGATCCGCCTGGCAGCGTCGTCGGGGTCCAGCGTGAGGGAATCCGCATCGACGTCGGCGAAGCTGAGGCTGCCACCGGCCCAGTGGGCCGCGTGCACGGTCGCCGCGAAGGTGAAGCTGGGAAGCACCACTCGTCCTCCCGGGACGCACGACCGCAGCACGAGCATGAGACCCGCTGTGCAGCTGGCAACCGCAACGACGTGACGCACACCCAGGTAGCGCGCGGCCTCCTCCTCCAGCCGGCGAACCATGGGTCCGTCGGTGAGCACGCCACTGTCGAGCACCTCCCGCAGGCGGGTGGCGACCGCAGCCGTGTCCCCGAGGTCGGGTCGCACCAGTGGGAGCCCGTCAGGGAACCGTGGAGGGCCTCCCAGGGCGGCTGGCACCGGGCTCACAGCACGACCACCCGGTCCAGGCACGTCCCGCCGGCACGCAGCCGGCCGGTCGCGTTGCGCGCATCGAACAGCAGCCGCGAACAGGCAACGATCTGTTCGATGTCGTACGTTCCGTGCGGCGTGAGCAGGGCGACGCAGTCCGCCGCAAGCAGGGCCGCGTCGTTCACGGCCGAGCGTTCCAGCACGGTCCCGTCGAGCTTGAGCCGGTCCACGAACGGGTCGTGGAAGCGCACCTTGGCGCCGTTGCGGAGGAGCCGCCTCAGCACCTGGACCGCGGCCGACTCGCGCAGGTCGCCAACGTCGGGCTTGTAGGTCACCCCCAGGGCCAGGACATCGGCACCGCGAACCGCGAGACTGTGCGCGTTCAGCGCCTCGCCGATCCGGTTCGCCACGTACACAGGCATGTCGATGTTGATGTCCTGTGCGAGCTCGAGCAGACGGAAGCGGCGACCCGTGGCGTGACGCGACTGCCAGGCCAGGTACTGGGGGTCCAGCGGGATGCAGTGGCCGCCGACGCCCGGGCCGGGCTGGAACGCCATGAAGCCGAACGGTTTCGTCGCAGCGGCCTCGATCACCTCCCACACGGCGATGCCCTGCTCGGCGCAGACGGTCGCGAGTTCGTTGACGAGGGCGATGTTGACCATCCGGAAGGTGTTCTCGAGGAGCTTCGCGAGCTCGGCGGCGCGGCAGCTCGACAGGATGTGCACCTCGTCGGTGATGCGCGCGTAGAAGTCGGCCGCGGCCTCCGCGGCCTCGGGCGTGACCCCCGCGACGATCCTGGGGGTGTTGGCGAGGCCGTACTTGCGGTTGCCGGGATCGATCCGTTCCGGCGAGTATGCGACCAGCAGGTCGTGGCCCGTACGCAGCCCGCCCCGCTCGAGCAGGGGCGTCACGATCTCCTCGGTCGTGCCCGGGTAGGTGGTCGACTCGAGGATGACCAGCGCCCCCGGCCGCAGATGGGGTGCGACGGCCGCCGCCGCGGCTTCGACGGCGGAGAGGTCGGGCCGGTGGTCCACGACGGGCGTCGGCACGCAGATCAGCGTGACATCCGCTTCAGAGGCGACCTCCGCCTCGGTCCCGAAGGTCAGCCGGCCGGTCTCCACCGCCAGAGCGAACGTGGGTTCGTCGACTGCGGGCACGGCGAGCCGACCCGCGGCGAGCGCGCGGACGCGTTCCACGTCGCGGTCGACCCCATGGACCCGCAGGCCGGCGGTCGCTGCGGCAGCGGCCACGCTGAGCCCGACGTAGCCCTGCCCGACGACGCACACGGTCGGTTTGCGGTCCGCCGTCGGGTGCCCCCGCTGGTCACTCGTGGCCGACCTCACGTGGCGTGCGCGTCCTGAGGGTGAGGGCGCGCGAACGTCGGGTCGGTGGTCAGTCGGTCGCACGCAGTGACCCCACGGTCGAGACGGTGGCATCGGCGGCGGTGCCGGTGGGCACTCGCAGAACGGTGCCCGGCGTGGCGGCCAGGTCGTGCAGTTCGTTGGTCGCGGCGTCCTGGTCGTCGGCGTCGGCTGCTTCACGCAGTCTCCCGAGACCCTCGTGCAGGCACTCGTCGTCGAGCAGGGCCGGGTGCAGCACCATGATCGACGGGTGTGGTGTGGGCGCCGGCGTCTCGTCCGGCAGGAACAGGTCCTCGGTGAGCTTCTCACCGGGTCGTGGACCGATGATCCGGACGGCGACGTCGGTGCCGACCCGGTGACCGGACAGGCGGATCATGCGCTGGGCGAGGTCGACGATGCGGATCGGTTCCCCCATCTCCAGCATGAAGATCTCGCCACCCTCGGCGAACACCGCCGACTGCAGCACCAGCTGGACGGCCTCGGTGATGCTCATGAAGAAGCGGGTCATGCGCGCGTCGGTCACCGTCACGGGGCCCCCACGTTCGATCTGGTGCGTGAAACGTGGCACCACGCTGCCGCGGCTTCCCAGGACGTTGCCGAACCGCACACCGCAGTAGTGTCGGCCGGGTCCGCTGTGGGACAGCGCGATCTGCTCGGCGACGCGCTTCGAGGCCCCCATGACGCTCGACGGGCGTACCGCCTTGTCGGTGGAGATGAGCACCAGACGCTCCACGCCGTGACGGGTGGCGGCGTTGACCACGTTGGCGGTCCCTAGCACGTTGGTCCGGATCGCCTCGCAGGGATGGCGTTCCAGCAGCGGGACGTGCTTGTGGGCGGCGGCGTGGAAGACGACTTCGGGGCGAAGGCGTGCGATCAGACGGTCGATGACCTCGCGGTCCCGGATGTCGGCGAGGAGTTCGACGCAGCGGTCATCCAACGCCCCGGCAGCGTCGTACAGGTGGGTCTCGTCGTGGTCCAGGAGCAGTAGCTCGGCGGGGCGGCACGCAGCCACCTGGCGGGCGATCTCCGCTCCGATCGATCCTCCGCCGCCGGTGATCAGGACCCGACGGTCCGCGAGCAGCGTGGACACCGCCTCCAGGTCGGTGGTGATCTGCTTGCGTCCCAGGAGGTCGCTCAGGCGCAGATCCCGCACGTCGGTGACGGTGGCGCGACCCTCGACGAGCTCGCCGATGCTGGGCACGGTGCGCACCGGGACACCGGCGTCATCGGCAGCCTCCGCGACGGTTCGCACCAGTTCGGCGTCGGCGGACGGGACCGCCAGCAGGATCTCCTCGGCCCGGACGGCGCCCACCACCTCTGCCAGCTCGCCGGTACCGGCGACGATCGGCACGCCGTGTAGGGACCGTCCCTGCTTGCGGGGGTCGTCGTCGACGGCCACGACCGGGAGCGGACCGTCGCCGGCTTCGAGCATGCCTCGGACGAGGGCGGCCCCCGCCTCACCGGCGCCGACGACGATCACCCGCCGTGACCGCGGGGTCTCGCGTCGGCGGAAGGCCAACAACCGGGACTGGAACCGCATCGCGCCACCGAGCAGGACGGTGAACGCCGCTCCGAGAACGAGCACCGAGATCGGGATCGACCTGCCTCCGCTCAGAGACACGCCAGCCAGGGCGGCCAACGTGCCGGCCCCGGCCAGCACCACACGGCGGGCCTCCTGGATCCCGGCGTGCCGCCACATCTCCCCGTACAGACCCCCGATCCAGTTCGCGACCAGATGGGCCGCCACCGCAGCGGGCAGGAACCAGTGGAAGGCCTCTCCGTAGTGGGCGGGGATCTGTCCGTCGAAGCGGATGGCGAGGATCGTGGTGTAGGAGACCGCCGCCGCCAGGCCGTCGAACACCGCCAGGACGAGGTCCGCCCGCAGGCGCACGGACCGGGCCGCCAGGGCGGCCGCCAGCTCTCGTGAGCTGTGCCCACCCCGGGACCGCAGGCTCACCGGCACGTTCCGGCCGGGGTAGGCAGGAGCTCGGTCCAGCCGCTGGTCACCGCCAGCGCCGTTGCCTCGAGGCGCGAATGCACCCCGAGCTTGCCTATCAGGTTCTGGATGTGGGTGCGTGACGTCTCGGGTGAGATCCCCATTTCGGCGGCGATGGTGTCGCGGTCGCAGCCGGCCACGAGCAGGCCCAGCACCTCCTTCTCGCGCCCGGTCAGGTCGATGAATCGCTGCAGCGACCGGTGAGCGGCCCGCCGTCGGACGATGAGGTCGCGGAGCAGCGATCCGAGCAGCAGTGGGGGCACCACCGTCTCCCCGCGGTGAATGCGCCGCATCGCCGAGACCAGCTTGTCGATGCCGCCGCCGAACGTGACGTAGCCGTCGGCGCCGGCTTCGACCGCCTCGAGCAGGAGCGCCGGTTCCTCCCGGTCGGCCAGGACCAGGACGTGGGTGCCGTCGACGGTGCGCTTGATCTGCTCACAGGCCGCCACGGCGGACAGGCGGGGCAGACTCGGGCGCAGGACCACGATGTCGGGGGCGGTCCGCTGCGCGTCGAGGACCGCATGCCGTCCGTCACCGGTCGCGGCGACGACGGTCAGGTCCGGCTCCGCTGCGAGGGTGTCGGCCAGGCACTCGCGCATCAGGAGATGCTCGTGGGTCACCAGCACGGTCGTGGCCGGGCTCACTGGCGCTCCCCATTACCCGCGTCGGCCACCGCGCCGGGAGCGGGCCGAAGTCCCGCCTGCAGCGCCACGGCAACGGCCTCCAAGCGGGTGTGGACGCCCAGCTTCCCGAAGATGTTCTGGAGGTGTGTGCGGACGGTGTGCCGGGAGATGCCGAGCCGCATGGCGATCCCGGCGGCGGTGACGCCCGACATGAGCTCTCGGAGCACCTCGAGTTCACGCGGCGTCAGCTCGCTCGTGGGGGGAGGGGACGCCTCGGTCGTCCCCGCGGGACGCAGACGCCTAGCGGCGGCCTGGGCAGCCGTGCGCTCACCGTTCAGGACCGCGGCCAGATCGTCCAGCGACACGTACGGTGCGAGGCGTTCGGCGCGGTCGGCGTTGGCCTGCGCGTGGTGGCCCTCGGATGTGTCGAGCAACAGCAGGCGGACGTCGGGCAGCCGGCTCCGTAGTTCAGCAACGTCGACGCTGTGGTCGATGATGATGGTGCCGACCGCCTGCCCTTGGACCTCGTCGGCCACCCGTGCGGGGTCGGACGGACCGGCGATGACACGAAAGCCGCGGCTGCGGAGGGCGGCCACCAGCGTGCCACGCGTGAGCGGCTGAGCCACCGCCACCATGACCGGCCGGGTCGCCGCCTGCGGATCCGGATCGCCCTTCGCCGCCAGCGGCGCCGCTGTCGAACGCCTGCCTGGGGTCACCGCGCTCGGTCCCCTCCATCGACTCTACTCAGCGTCAGCCGTTGCCAGGGTGACAGCGCCGTACTGGGCGGAGCAGTGACATCCGTCCCGCTGGGCTGGCGTTCAGAACCGTCCGCATCGCTCGAAATAGGTCAATCGAGGCGTGTGGCTGCTCTCACGCGACGGTCGGTTCGGTTACGTGTGCGTCGCTGCGCATCCACTCCACGGTCGCCCGCAGCCCGGCCGCGAAATCCACGGGGGACACGTCGGGGAACAGGGTGCGCAGCTGACCCTGATCGGCCTGCGAGTGTGCCACGTCCCCGGGGCGAGGAGGCCGGTGCTCGATCCGCAGTCGCCTGCCGAGCAGATCCTCGAGGACGGCGACGACCTCTAGGAGGTCGCGGCGTGAACCGAAGGCGAGGTTGACCGGCCGGGGACTGGTGACCCGTCGACGGACCGCGTCGGCGATCACGTCGGCGACGTCGCCGACGAAGGTGAAGTCGCGTGTCTGTCGTCCGTCGCCGTTGACGGGCAGGGGCCTGTCCGCCAGAGCGGCGTCCACGAACGTCGGGACGACCGCGGCGTAGGCGTGTCCGGCCGGCTGGAAGGGCCCGAACACGTTGAAGAAGCGGAATGCCAGCACCGGGACGCCGAAGCTGTGGCCGTACGCCAGGGCGTAGGCTTCGCTGGCGAGCTTGCTGGCGGCGTACGGGCTCAGCGGGGCGGGTGCGAGTCGTTCGTGCTTCGGCAGGGTCGCCTCCGCCCCGTACACCGACGACGACGACGCCAGGACGGCGTGCGGGCAGCCCGCCCGCCGGACCGCTTCGAGCACCTCCACAGTGCCGGTCGCGTTCACGCGGTGGCTGGCCAGCGGGTCCTCCAGCGAGCGGGGGACCGACGGTCGTGCAGCCAGGTGGACCACCGCCGCGGCGCGTTGCAGTGCCGCGTCCAGCGTGGCGGGGTCGAGGATGGAGCCCTGGATCAACTGGCAGCGGTCCACGCCATGGAGGTTCGCCCGGGAGCCGGTCGACAGGTCATCAACCACAGTGACGAGGTCGGCGATCCCGGTGGCCAGGAGCGTCCGAACCACGTTCGCACCGATGAAACCGGCTCCGCCGGTCACCACGACTTTCACACCGGGCCCCTTCGGCTGCGTCGGGGGACCCTCAGTACGCACCGCGGCCGGACAGCACGGCCGGGACCGTCAGCAGCAGCAGCTTCAGGTCCAGGCCCAGCGACCAGTTGGCGATGTAGTCCAGATCCATGTCCACCCAGCTGGCGAAGTCGACGTCGGAGCGACCACTCACCTGCCAGGTGCACGTGATGCCGGGCTTGACTGCCAACCGATCCCGCTCCCGTGGCGTGTAGTGGGCGACCTCCCGCGGCAGGGGGGGACGCGGCCCCACCAGGCTCATATCGCCGCGCAGCACGTTGACCAGTTGGGGCAGCTCATCCAGGCTGCACTTGCGCAGGATGCGACCGACGGGCGTCACGCGAGGATCGTCGCGCATCTTGAACACCGGTCCGGTGCCCTGGTTGTGGTCCACCAACTGGGCCAGGCTTGCTTCCGCGTCGCGGTACATCGACCGGAATTTCCACATCGTGAACGGCCGCCCTCGTTCGCCGCAACGCTCCTGCCGGTACAGCGCACCGCCTCGGGATGTGACCAAGACAGCCAGCGCCACAACGGTGAGCACCGGGGCCAGCACAACGAGGAGCGTGAGACTGCCGAACACGTCGATGGTGCGCTTGGCCGCCAGTTGCCACCCGGACGCCCCAACTAGCCCTCTGGGCCCGAGAACCACGGTGGCGGCAGACGACCTGAGGGGGATCCCGTTCGGGAGTGCGGGGCGGCCCGGGGTGCCCAGAACGCCGACGGGCCGGTCGTCGAGCGTGATGATGAGCTCGGGGGCATCCGACACGGTCGCGAAGTCCTCCACGCGCCCTCCGGTCGTCTGCGGAACGTGTCGGGTCTGTTCCGTGCCGTGAGTACAGGACCCGCGGGCACTGGCAAATAGAGGCAGGTGTCCCACTTGGTCCCGACAGTGGGACAGGTGTCCCCGTTCGGTGCGGACGGTGGCCGCCGTGCGCGAGCGCTCAAGGTGCTTAGGTGCCCCTCCGATTACTGCACGTATGCATAGAGTCACACTGAGTTATGACCACCGCGGGGGAGATCACAGCATGGATGCCGACCGTCCGACCCGTCTCCGTCGTCGCCTTGCCGTGACCATCTTCGCTCTGGCGGCCGTCCTCGGGAGTACGGCGACCGGAAGTGCCGGCACGGCCGGTCAAGCGGGGGAGCAGCCGCCCCATCAGCGGATCCAAGGGGCCGATCGCTACGCCACGAGCGCTGCTGTGTCGAAATCCGGCTTCGAAGGCCCCCAGACGGTCGCTCTGCTTGCGCGTGGCGACGACTACCCGGACGCCTTGTCGTCAGCCGGGCTCGCCGGTGCGCTCGATGCCCCGATCCTGCTCACCGACCGCCAGGTGCTCCCGGAAGTGACTAGACGAGCATTGACAGAACTCGGCGTCGAGAAGGTGATCATCGTCGGTGGCGACACGGCCGTCGCTCCGACCCTGGCGCGAGTACTCGACGAGAGCTACGCGATCGAGCGGATCTCAGGATCCGATCGCTACGCGACCGCAGCAGCTGTCGCCCGCGCCTTGAAGCAGGCCAGCGGGGTCGGAGCACTTGAAGGACGGCGGACGGCTCTCATCGCGAGCGGGACCAACTTCCCCGACGCGCTAGCAGCGGCCTCTTTGTCGTTCGCACAGCGGCTTCCGGTTCTCCTCTCCGCCCGGGAGCACCTTCCCGCAGAGACCGCGCGTGCGCTCGTCGAGCTCGACATCGAACGCGCCGTGCTGCTCGGTGGGCCCGCAGCTGTAGCGGACAGGGTTCGCGCGGACATCGCCAAGCTGGGGATCGGAACCGAGCGGATCGGCGGTGCGGACAGGTTCGCGACCGCGGTGGAGCTGGCACGTCGCACGGTGAAGGTGGCGGGCCGGGCCGGATCGGTGGTGGTGGTGCGCGGTGACACGTTCCCGGACGCGCTCTCCGCCGGTCCGCTGGCAGGGAACGCGCTCGCGCCGATCGTCCTGAGCGCCGGCTCGCAGACGTTGGGTGACGCGACCGAGGTCTGGCTACGTGAGAGCTGTGCTTGGATCGCCACCGCCACGGTCATCGGAGGCCCCGCCGCCGTATCGGATGACGTGGTGGCGGCAGCCACGCGAGCGGGCACCTGTCCCTCGACGAACCTGTTGTCGGATCCGCAGCACGGTTTCGAGTCGGGTGTGGACGGCTGGAGCCCCCAGGGCAACTCCACGCTGCAGGCCGGCACCGTGGCGTCGACCGGCAGCGGGTCGCTGCGGGTCAATGTGGACCCGTCGGGGTCATGGCCCGACGACACCCTCACCGCCCGCGCCGGGACGGTCCCTGGCACCAACGGTGTGCCGATCACCGCCGGTCACACCTACCGGGGATGGTTCGACGTGACGCCGGCCAAGGACACCGCCCCCTCCCCGGTACGCTGCGAGTTGCGCTGGTACGACCCGGCCGGCCAGATCGTCTCGACCCACACGTCGGCGACGATGGTCGATGAGGTCGCCGGGCAGTGGATGACCCCGACCTGCGAGGCGACCGCACCGAGCGGTGCCGCGTACGCCGGCCTGCGGGTGTTCGTCGCTGAGGCCGACCAGGGCGAGGTCCACTACCTCGACAACGCCTGGCTGGTCGACCTCAAAGGATCCGGGAGCGGTCCCACCCCCGAACGGCCACCATCCGATGCGGCCAGCCCCTCTCCAGGTGGAGAGTGGCCCGATGCTGGTAGCACCGGTGTCCCATCTGGCGTGCCTCTCACAGCATCCGGGTCGATCACGGTCACCGAAGGAGGTGCCATCGTCGACGCTAAGGACGTCGTGGGCTGCATCAACATCGCCGCGCACAACGTCACTGTCCGACGCACCCGTGTGACCATGACGGCTGGCGGGGCTGGTTGCACGTACCCGATCCGGGTCATGTCTGGCTACGCCGGTGCGGTGATCGAAGACGTCGAGATCGATGGCACCAGCACGGTCGGGGTGGCGATCTGCTGTGAGGAGTTCACGGTTCGCCGAGCCAATATCCACCACTCTATGGACGGGATCCGCGTGAACGGCAACAACCTGGTGGAGGATTCGTACATCCACAGCCTCGTCGTTCGTGAGGGCAGCCACAACGACGGGATCCAGTCCACCGGCGGACGCAACATCATCATCCGCCATAACCACATCGACAACCGCAACCCCCAGACCTCTGCGATCCTGATCGCCCCGAGCATCCGCCCGCTCGTGAACGTCACCGTGGAGAACAACCTTCTCCGCGGCGGGGGCTACACCCTGTACTTCTTCGACCGATCGGGCACCGTACGCGGGAACCGCTTCGACCGGTCCCACCGGTACGGAGCCGTTCACAGCGATAGCTACGCTGGCGTCTGGTCCGACAACGCCTACCTCGACAAGACCCGACTGAACTGCCCCGCCTGCTGACCCCTACTGAACCACCAAGTTCGATCTCCGTTGTTGCTGTGGTTCATGCGGCCCTGGTGGGCCCGTCCGGTCGGTCGGCCGAGTTACCTGACCCTGACGACAGCGGCTGGTTGCCGCGACACACTGAGGAGTGGACAGGAGGTCGCCTCGTCGAGCGCCTGGCGCGTCCGACCATCTTGAGGGTCTTCCCACCCTCCTTCTTGGAACGTCGCTATCGGCGGACCGCGTCCGGTACGACAACGTAGCGCTGTAGCCCTCGCCGATGATCTGCTCACAGCGGCTCGATGTGGGCCGCCCCTTGTGGGCCATCTGACCGTTCACCGTCGGTGTCACCGAGCTCGGACGCTCGAGGGCCACTCCCTCGCCGTAGAGCGCGACCGCCGCCCTCCCGGCGGCACGGGACCCATCGAGGTTCGCCGCGGCGGTGGCGTGCCCGCCCGAGGCCGTCGGGACGAGCACGACCAACAGCCTCAGTCGGAACTCGGCCGTCTCGGGCGGAGGACCACGACCTCCGGTTCGACGCGAGCCGTGACAATGCGCCCCGGCTCGCTAGGATCAGTCCGGATTGGGGGCGCTTCCATCCTGGGCAAGGGGACGAACCGGTTGCTAGCGTCGTTGGAACAGATCCCTGAGTAGCGTGGGCCAAGCGCCGTGCGTGCCTGCTCGGAGACTCAAACAGCTCGGCGCGGCATCCCCAACGGAGTGGATTTGGCGCGTTTGTTCTTTACGACCATCGTGGTTGTCGGCGTCGTGGGCGGTCTGATCCCATGGGCTAGCGGAACTCCAGCCGGTTCCACTGGTTTCACCGACGTCCAGCAGAGAGATCCTGTCGAGACGCAACCAACCAGCGATAGCCTGCAAGGCGTTGCCGGGCCGACTCCGGGTCCGATGAGCCTCGACACCAACAGAGTTGTCGATGCACCGGCTAGGCGCCAAACCGCTCGTGCCGATGGGATGATCGGTGCTTTGGACTCAGCAGTCGCACGAGACGCCTACGGGGATCCGTCACCGTCGCGGTCGACTGCACGATCGCCGGGACCGGACCCCTCACGGGGACCAGTCAAGAGCAACGAAGCTCCCAACGGGAACCTGTTGTCGGATCCGCAGCACGGTTTCGAGTCGGGTGTGGACGGCTGGAGCCCCCAGGGCAACTCCACGCTGCAGGCCGGCACCGTGGCGTCGACCGGCAGCGGGTCGCTGCGGGTCAATGTGGACCCGTCGGGGTCATGGCCCGACGACACCCTCACCGCCCGCGCCGGGACGGTCCCTGGCACCAACGGTGTGCCGATCACCGCCGGTCACACCTACCGGGGATGGTTCGACGTGACGCCGGCCAAGGACACCGCCCCGTCCCCGGTACGCTGCGAGTTGCGCTGGTACGACCCGGCCGGCCAGATCGTCTCGACCCACACGTCGGCGACGATGGTCGATGAGGTCGCCGGGCAGTGGATGACCCCGACCTGCGAGGCGACCGCACCGAGCGGTGCCGCGTACGCCGGCCTGCGGGTGTTCGTCGCTGAGGCCGACCAGGGCGAGGTCCACTACCTCGACAACGCCTGGCTGGTCGACCTCAAAGGATCCGGGAGCGGTCCCACCCCCGAACGGCCACCATCCGATGCGGCCAGCCCCTCTCCAGGTGGAGAGTGGCCCGATGCTGGTAGCACCGGTGTCCCATCTGGCGTGCCTCTCACAGCATCCGGGTCGATCACGGTCACCGAAGGAGGTGCCATCGTCGACGCTAAGGACGTCGTGGGCTGCATCAACATCGCCGCGCACAACGTCACTGTCCGACGCACCCGTGTGACCATGACGGCTGGCGGGGCTGGTTGCACGTACCCGATCCGGGTCATGTCTGGCTACGCCGGTGCGGTGATCGAAGACGTCGAGATCGATGGCACCAGCACGGTCGGGGTGGCGATCTGCTGTGAGGAGTTCACGGTTCGCCGAGCCAATATCCACCACTCTATGGACGGGATCCGCGTGAACGGCAACAACCTGGTGGAGGATTCGTACATCCACAGCCTCGTCGTTCGTGAGGGCAGCCACAACGACGGGATCCAGTCCACCGGCGGACGCAACATCATCATCCGCCATAACCACATCGACAACCGCAACCCCCAGACCTCTGCGATCCTGATCGCCCCGAGCATCCGCCCGCTCGTGAACGTCACCGTGGAGAACAACCTTCTCCGCGGCGGGGGCTACACCCTGTACTTCTTCGACCGATCGGGCACCGTACGCGGGAACCGCTTCGACCGGTCCCACCGGTACGGAGCCGTTCACAGCGATAGCTACGCTGGCGTCTGGTCCGACAACGCCTACCTCGACAAGACCCGACTGAACTGCCCCGCCTGCTGACC
>JAHWKW010000016.1:82503-107708 GCA_019347675.1 Actinomycetota bacterium
CCGTACGCGGGAACCGCTTCGACCGGTCCCACCGGTACGGAGCCGTTCACAGCGATAGCTACGCTGGCGTCTGGTCCGACAACGCCTACCTCGACAAGACCCGACTGAACTGCCCCGCCTGCTGACCGTACGTTTCCTGCGTGATCCTCACAGCGAAGCACGTCCCGCACGGACGAGGACAATCGCCCCTTCCCGACCATCATGGGAGTGAGCACGATGGTGCTGGGTGGAGGAGCGATCGTCCCGGACGGGAATCGGCGTCCCTCTGGGCTGTTCAGGACGTGCGTCCTATGGGTGAGTCATGATCGTTGAGAGGTCGCACGTCTTCGTGCTCGGGGCAGCCAAGGCGGGCACGACTACCCTGCACCGGTTCCTCGACGCGCACGCCGACGTCTGCATGTCCGATCCCAAGGAGCCGGCCTTCTTCGAAGCTGAGTACGAGTCGGGAGTCGAGTTCTATTGGCGTAAGTACTACGCCCACCGGTGGCGTGGCGAGCCACTTGTCGGGGAGGCCCGGCACCGGAACCTCTATCTTCCCTACGTGCCGCGCCGGATCGCATCACGATATCCGCACGCAAAGCTATTGGTGATCCTGCGACATCCCGTCGATCGAGCCTGGTCGCATTGGTGGCAACGCTACGCACGCGGTCAGGAACAAGCAGGTTTCGATGACGCCATCGCGGCCGACATGGATCGCATTTCTAGCGGTATCCTCTTCGAGGAGCCCGATGGCCCGGCGATGTGGTGCCGGAGCCTGGATCCCGATAGCCGGGGCCGCATCAACGAGTACCGCACGTACGTCGATTCTGGCTACTACGCGGATCAGATCCTTCGGTACGTGGACCTGTTCGGTTGGGAGAGCCTGCACATCATCCTCTTGGACGACCTTCGAGCCGACCCACAGAAGACGCTTCGAGGAATATTCGATTGCCTCCGGCTCGCGCCGCCGAGCATCGATGTGTCAACGATCCACAACCATAGGATGCCGAACTACACCGACGGGGGGCGGCGCCTGCTCGGAGCCGTGAGAGCGACGCGAGTCCAGAAGCTCGCCCCGAAACGCGTTCGTGCCACTCTGCATCGTCGTTTCCTCCCCACTGCGCCCTGGCCGACCATGAACCAACGAACCCGGGCCGATCTCCTGAGGCACTTCGCGCCGCACAATCGCGCGCTCGGATCCTTGCTCCGTCGCGATCTCTCTCATTGGGCACAGTGACCAGCTCAACAGCGGAAGTGCGGCCCCATCGATGGCGGGGACTCGTCGCCATCACCCATCACGGGTCGAAGAACGCACCTCATTTGGCACGGATCCTCCGTGAGTACGCGACGATGCCCCTCGAGTTGGACATCGTCGTCTTCACGGACACGCCACGAGACCTTGGCGCGGATGTGGAGACGCAGGTTCACCGCTACCATCCAGACCCTCGAGCACTGGCCTTTCAGCACCGCAGACTCTTCGTCGAACGAGCGCACCTCTACGACTTGTTCGTGTACAGCGAAGACGACGTCCTCCTGACGGGGAAGAACATCGTCGCGTTCCTGGACGTGGCATCTTCGCTGCCGACTGATGAGGTGCCGGGCTTCCTCCGCTACGAGGTCTCCCCTAACGGTCATCGGTTCTATCCGGATATCCATTCGGGCTACCACTGGGATCCGGGATCGGTCTCGACGCACGGCGACCTGGTCTTCGCCACGCTGACGAACCCACACTCGGGATGTTACGTACTCACTCAAGCCCAGCTCCGGCAGTGCATACAGTCTGGCGGCTTCGACGTGGGGCCCCATCGCGGCCGAACCGACGTACTCGTAAGCGCGGCCACCGATCCTTACGTCAGATGCGGGCTCGAGAAGCGTCTGTGCATCACGCGTCTGCGAGAGTTCGAGGTGCATCACCTGTCGAACGCCTACGTGGGCCGCATGGGCGTCGACGAAGATGTCCTCGGTCACCAGCTCCGCGCCATCGGGCTGATCGCACGTGGCGACCTGTCATACCACCAGCTCTTGCCGCGCACTCCAACTCTGGAATCAGACTGGTGGGAAAAGGCCTACGACGAGCCGCTCTCGGACGAGACGTATGCGGCGATTCCATCGACTTCACAGGATGTCCTGCTGGTGGGGACGGGGTCCGGGCAGGGGGAACAGCGCCTCGTGACAAGTGGCCGTCGCGTCACGGGTATCCCTCTGGACGAGATCGTCGGGCAAGTGGGGGCCTCTCGAGGAGTGCGTCAGCTCGGATCCCACCCCGACGTGGCCCTCGACGCGCTGCAGGGTCATGGCGAGGTCTTCTCGACCATCCTCATCCTCAACCTCCTGCATCACCTAGAGGATCCAGTCACGTTGCTGCGTCGCCTGACCCCTGTGGTCGCTGCCGGCGGCGTGCTCGTCGTTGCGACACCGAATTATCGCTACTACCGGTTCCGTCGAGCGCTGGGGAGGCCCTCTCCTCCAGTCCCCGGATGGAGCGGTCAGCACCGAACCGGTGTCCACGACGCGGGTCCTCGTGCCGTAGAGATGTGGATGGTGGCGGCAGGATTCGTGCCGACAAGGCGGATCTACCAGTTCCGGGGACGGCCCCAAGGCTCACGTTTCTCGCGCTGGTTCGGGTCGCTGTTCTCTGCGGGCGCCGTCGTGTCGGCGCAACTTCCCACCCGGCCGGATCCAGCCCTCGCTCCGAGCGGGCGGCGTTGTTGAGCGCGTGGTGACGTCCGCTGGCAGATAGCCCAGCCTGGCAGACGGCCCGGTGATCCCAGTCATCGCATCGGGGTCACAAGGTCGTCGCGATCTCACGGACCACCTGTTCGCCAGCGCGCTCCCACGAGAAGTGTGTGCGCACCCGGCCCGCCTCCCGGCGCACGACGTCGTAGATCGAGTCGTCGGTCAGCACCGAAAGGATCTTAGCGACGAGTTCATCGACGCGATCGCTTCGCACCAGGCCACCGTTGTGGCCATCGCGGATCAGCTCCGGCATGGCAAAGTCGTCTCGCGCGACGCACGGGACACCGAAGGACAGCGCCTCGGCGAACGCAATCCCGAACCCCTCGAAGCGCGAGGGCATCACGAACAGGTCGTGTCGTTCCAACAGCCGCGCGACCTGTCGCGTGCTGACCGATCCAAGGAAATCGACGCCTTCTGGAACGTCCGCGTCTCCTGTCCACACCGCCGGTCCAGCAACCGTCAGCGTGATCTCCGGATCGTGATCGCGCCGTAGTTCGGCTAGCGCCGCAAGAACGAGGTCCCCACCCTTTCTTACGAAATCCCGGCCTACGAACAACAGCCGCTGTCTCCGCGACTTCGCCGGTCGATGGCTCCTCGGCAACGAGTGACCATGACTCGGAAGGTGTGTGCCGGGATGAAGGACTCGGACCTTGGAGGGATCCACGTCCGACCAACGTTCCAGCGCATCAGCGAACCAACGACTCATCGCGAAGATCAGTGAAGCCCGTTCGTAGATCATGCGTTGACGTTCACGTCGCCGAAGGATCGCCTCCCTGTTCAGGCCCGGGAACTGCAGAAGCTGTCCGTCGTAGAGTTGGAGGAGAGCGTCGTAACTCATGTCCTGGTAGAGCGCGAAAGGGCCGTCGACGACGGCGAGGTCGCCGATCTCCACCACCATGTCCAGCTTGTCATACCGATGCCGCGAGAGATCCCAAGCACAGTAGTGGTCCATCAACGTCGACTGCTTCCAGGTGGATACCCAACGCCCATCCGCACGTCGAGCGTGCGCCGCCTTCATGAGCCAGACGGGAACAGTGCGATACCGCACACCCAGGTCTACCACCTGGGCGCGATCCGCAAGCGCGTTGCGCAACGCCAGTGCCGTCCCCGACCAGGTTCGTTCAGGTTCGGGTTCCCATCGGGCGACGTACCCAAGCCGGAGACGACGTTCGCCCTCCATCATCGGTGCCATCCGTCCCGCGATGAATCAACCACGTGGAACACCTCGTGGCTACGGACTATGCAGCGAACGAACTCATCACCCAACGTCCACCATCCGGGTCCGTCGACGACCGGGTTGCGTTGACTCCTGTAACGCCCGACCGTTCTCCGAACACGACACGTGCCCCCGCCACTCACCCGGCCTCACCCCCCTCCTCGCTACGAAGCGGATCGCACGAAGCGCTCATCCATGATGGGCAGGGATGAACCGCGCCGCGATAGTACAGGCGTCGTCTGTGGATCCGCTTGACGGTCCCGAGGATCGAGCGCACTTTCTCTCGCAGCGTCAGCCGCAGCCAGAACCTGAACGACGGTAGATTCCGATATGTCGGGGCAGCCAATCCTAGCGTCCGCAGAGTGGCGATCCGGCCCCACACAGCTCCACGGTTCCTCAGGAGATTCGGCTGAGAAGCGGGTAGGACATCGGGGTCGACCCTTAACAAGCGAACTACTCCTGAGCCGAGCGCAGACTCCAGGAACGCGCGTCCACGCTCACTCCTCACAACAACAAGCGAGCGTCCCGATTCACCTTCGCGTACGGGCCGATACCAAGGATCGCCAACCGCGATGTCCGCGAATTCCCCGGTGTGGTCGAGACAGAGATGGCAACGCCATTGACGGTACTGTTGAAGTACCTCACCCCACGACTCCTCGTAGGACATCGTCGCCGATACGGGCTCGTCCTTGTCCTCGGAGCGCCACTCCGCCGAGGCCCGGCCCGGCCACCCCCGCCCTCGATAGTGGACCGAAGAAACATCTTCAAGTCGGGACACGCCCATACGCCGGAGCATCTCGATCGTGCCACGTGTCGACGGTGTCCCAGCGCAGAAGATCCCGATGGTCAGTCCAAGATTGCGTGCCAGGGCCGGTCGTACGGCCGCGGCCTTGCGAGCTGCAGCCACATCACACGGCTTCCCAACGAAGACGCAGGACCCAGAGGCCGCCTCAATCAGGCCGAGATCCTCACACGGGCTGGCCGGCGCATAGCGCGAACCTGCGCCCGCTATCAGATCCTGGCGGGTCCGGCTCAACTGCGACCGATTCAGCCATGGTCGATCCTCACGCGCGACCGTATGAAGAACGCCTTCGAAGCCCCCCTGTTCGACGGCGTACACGCCCAAGGCGGTGATCACGCCTCCACTGGAGCCCGCGAACCTGATCGCGGGATCGCCCGCATGACCCTCCCAGAGTTCGGCTACCGGCCCCCAGGCGTCGGCCAGTTCGTCGATCTCGTCTGGTCGTCGCACCGCATCGTGGGCTAGTCCTATGCCTGGGCAGGCTGCGAGGCTCGTCGACGTGTCCGCTGATGGCAGGATGGGAAGTGGTCGACGTCCCTGGTCAGGATCGTCGACCATGCATATCGCTTCGGGCTGAAGGTAGGCGCACACCCCGCAACCAGTGCAGAGATGGAACGCCGAAACGTCAGAGATACTACCAGGCTGCTTCATCTGCGCCCTCGAGATGGCCTGCGAACTGCCCTGGATCAGGCGACAACATGGCAAGACGGGCCGAGATGACAGCCATCTGCTGCCGCCATCGTCGATCCAGGTGTTCAAGAGCCGGCACGAGCCGGTCCTTCATCATCCGACGGTCCTCCCAGTGCTCCCACAGCCGGTCGACCACATCAGTCTCGTTGAACCGTCTGGGATCAACGACCTTTTCAGCTTCTCCAAGCTGGCCGAAGACTTCCCTGGTCTTGAAGCTGTATGCGATCGCGGATGTTGGGACGCCCGATGCGAGGCCAGCGATCGCCGAGTGCATTCGGGTCCCACAGAACCACTCGAATCGGCTGATTAGCCACTTGGTTTCCGCCGCCGACAACCGGGCCGGGGCTGTACGGACGTGGTGCCGGATCGAGGGGGGGAGAGAATCCACGATCTGACGTATCGCTCCCTCGTCGGACTCGTGGCCCCCCAGGCCCAACACATGCGGGACGAGAACGACGGATGCGCCACCGTGCTCTACCAGCCGCTTCACAATCCCGCGGATGGCGATCTTGTAGTCCGCGATGAGGCCGTAGCGCTCCTGACCAAAGTAGATGAGTCCGCTGACATTCAAACCGGCGTGCACTCGTCCCTGCCGCTCCCACCAGTCCTGAAGCTCGTCGAGCCGATCCGTCGAGGGAGGCCGTGCCTCCAGCCCAAACGCGACGTCGACTCCCAGCCGGTGCCGTTGAGGATCGAACTCCGAGCCCAGGAGTTCTCTCGCCACGTCGAGACTTGCCTGGCCTCTCGCCCATAGCTGGTCGGCGTGCCGCAGAATCCGTGCAGCAGTGCTCCTGACCGTCGGCTGCTCGAAGGGGCCGAGCGTCTGAGGGAGAAGGATCAGCGGCCGTCGGAGATCCATCGCTGCCTGCTTCGGTGCCGTGACGCTACGGAAGCGACGTTCGCCGTACAGATCGGTGAAGCTGTCGCCTCCACTGATGTCGAGGATGGCCTCCGCATCCAGGATCGCATGCGCGGCTCGATTCCAGAGGCCGCCGACCCTCGCGCAAGCGCGGATGTTGGTCCAGCTCTCGGGACGATGGATGCGCCGAGAGCTCCTGACACCGATCCGCTCATTGACGCCATCGGGACCATCAGTCGCCGGTGGCCGGCTCCCCTTGCCGTTGTCGAACACTATGAAGTCGAGGTTCGGCATGCTCCGACGGAGACCAGTGACCGTGGCGTGTTGCAGTGCTGTGACGCCATGGTTGCTCGTATCCGCTGGAGCGCCGAAGAAAGCGACACGGACGGGTTCGGGGAAGGTCTGGGACTGCGAAGGTTGGACGCTCATGCTTGCACCTCGGCTGACGAGTCGGTCAGGAGTCGGTCGGGTCGTTCGGTGCTTGCGGTCGACGGCTGCTTGGTAGTCCCGAGATGAACGTTCGGCTGCGAACGATGGGTGCGGAACGCGAGGGCTGACAACCGTCGTAGGCGCTGAAGCTGCTGCGGCGAAACGATGCCCAGGACACCGACGTAGGCCGCGACACCAGCCCCGGTCGCCACGGCCGCCGCCGGTACCACAGGGAACCCGGCGGACTCAAGGACGAATCGAGTCAGCCCCCATGCCGCTGCGAGAGCGACGGAACTCGCCGCTGCGGGCGCCAGCGACCGGAAGTAGGCGAAGATGCTCAGTCCTACCAGGTTCCTGACGTACCACGCTGCAACCGGCCATAGGGCTGAACGGGTGATCGCGTAGGCGGCAGCGACTCCCCCTATACCCCAGCGGAGCCCGATGACGAAGCCCCCCACGGACAGGGCTGTTGTCGCGAGAGTGAAATTGAAGACGAGCTTCGTCTTGCCACATGCAAGAAACACCAGGTGTTGGAACCCGAGTGACTGCGCGATGGCGCCGAGTGCGAATATCTGGGTTGGAAGGATGGCGGGCGACCATTCCGGCCCGAACATCAGCGGGATCGCAACAGGAGCCGCCATGGCCACCAGGGCCAGCAGAGGCAGGATGATCAGCGCGACCGATGAGCTGGCCTGCGCGTAAAAGTGGCCCAGGCGCTCCGGACGTGACTGAAGGCGGCTAAGGGCGGGGAACAGTACCCGGCGAAGCACCTGACCGAGGGTCTGTGAAGGAAGGATCAGTACACGGTAGGCCAGGGCGTAGTTGGAGAGAGCGATAGGGCCCAGGTAGCGGCCCACCAGTACGTTATCGACGTTCACCGCGAAATGCCGGATGAACTGAGACCCCATGACGTTGCGACCGAAGGCGAACAACGAACGGGCGGAACTAGCCGACCATGCAAGGCGGGTCCAGCCAGCGGCGGACGTCAACCAGACGGCGTTGGAGCCGTCGAGTACGAGGACCCCGATGACGATGGACCAGTAGCCTGCTCCCGCGAACGCGGCTGCGATGGCTACAACGGCCGAGAGCACCGCGGTCGACGCTTCGACTCGGGCCAACGATCGGAAATCGAAGGCTCTGGTGAGACGGGCGACTGGTACGACCGAGAACGCCTGGAAGCAGACGGCGACCACGAGTACCCGCAAGGGGGACGCGAGCGCGGGGAGGTGGAAGAACCGTGCGACCGGTCCGGCAGTGACGATGGTGACCAGGGACACCGCAAGTGCAGTCAGCAGGTTGAGCGTGGCGACCGTTCCCATGTCGGTCTCCTCGACCTCGTCACGCTGGATCAGCGCTGCGCCGAAGCCGAAGTCGAGGACCAGTCCGGTGAACGTGACATATAGCGTGACGAGACTCACGACGGCGAAGTCCTGAGGACCGAGTATCCGGGCGAGTAGCAGCGACAGCAGTACTCGGCTCCCTTGTTTCGCCACGAGGCTCGCGAAAGTGGAACGGCCGCCCCTCGAGACACTGTCGCGGAGGGAGTTCAGGAGGGCATAACCATCCTCGGACGACCCCGACTGAACCTCTCCCAGGACGTCCCGCGATTCGAGTCCTCGGTGGCGGATCCGTCTGCGATTCACGTCACCGTCGAAGGTTCTGCTCGTAGCGGCAGCAACTCGGGCGAGCACGCCGAGGCCGCCCACGTGGCCTGTGGCAGCGTTAGGGCGGTGAGTCGCCAGAGGGCGCCACATGCTCCCAGCACGATGAACAGCGCCCCGGCGAAGATCGCGAAGGCCAGCGCGTCGAAGGTGGCGAACGTCAACAAAGCGACGGCGATGGCGGCAGTCAGCGCTTGACCTAAGTTCCTGGTTGCCACGTCAGACGACCGATGTCGACCGCCGCGTGCCGCTGAGACAGCCACAAGCAGAACACCGACGGTAGCGAGCAACCCGAGGACTCCACTTTCGATGAGAACCCCGAGGTACTGGTTGTCTAGGTAGCGGTAGATGTCGGGGAGGAAGGTCCCGATCCCTCGGCCGAGCAGGGGCCGCTCTGCGATGAACCGTGTCACAGCGCCGTAGTCATCGATGCGCCCGATCACGCTCGGATCGTTGGAGTAGTTGATGAAGAAGGACTTCAGCGTGCTGACAACACCGGGGACCGCTGCTTTCATGGCCACCAGTCCGACCAGGCCCGCTGCGAGCGCGTTGGTCCGCATCCGCCACGACCAGCCCGCCATCATCGTGACGAAGGCGGCCGCCAGACCGAGGACGGCGGAACGTGAGATGCTGAGCGGTAACGCGAACCCTATCAACCCTACCGCCACCCATCGCAAGAGCCTGCCGAAGAACCCCGCCTCAGCTGGGGGAAACAGCGCGTAGTGGATCGCTAGAGGCAGGAGCATGGCCAGTACAACGCCGAACTCGATCGAGTGCATAGCCGTTCCGGTGACCCTTGGCACCGTCCTGACCCGGACCGCGGCAAGGTCACCGTTGAGGCTCAGCCCCGGCGGATGGAACGCACGGCTGAAATCCCACCCAGAGGCGAACTGGACCATGCCGATCGCCGCGAGGAAGACGGCCGCCGCGACGAGCCGCTGTAGGAGGCGATCCAGCTGGTCGCGGGTCTCGATCCCGTCTGCGGTCAGGAGCATGATCCCCATCAGCGCGGCCACCATCACGATCGCCCGGTTCGAACCGCTGGCTTCGAGGGCACTCAAGGGTCGGAAGGAGCCTGCGGCGTAGCTAGCCAACATCACCCATCCGAAGAGCAAGCCCGCAGTCCGGACAGGCTGCAAACCCGCGGCGGACGCCATGCCCGGGTGAGTTCTGCTGGCGATCCATACCAGCGCACAGGAGAGTGCGATGAGGGTTGCGGGGCTCCCGAGAGCCCCCAACGGCCCGACCACGTACCGGACCGAAAGGACGAAAAGCAGGGCTATGTAGATCGAGAGCAGCGATAAGGGGTGGAGGGACATGAGAGGGCGCGCGTCAGTGATCGCCCGTCACCGCCCCGTCGACCCGGTCCCATGATGACGCTTCCATGCGGTCGGCGGGATGCGGGCCGGTCGGGATCTGCCCGGGGCTCATCTGTGATGTCGGAATCTGTCTAGCCGCGACCGGTGTGGGCGGAGCCGAGGGAGACCCGTGCGGGGTGGGGGGATCCTCGGGACGAGGCTCGTGGGCCCGATCGGATGCATATCCACGGCGGTTGCCGTCCTCGCCCCCGGACGGTTCCTCTGGCCATTTTCGATCCGTTGCCGAAGGGTGTGATGTCTTCGGCACACTCACTTGCGCGCGTGGGCGATCACCTCGTCCGGCGGCGATCAGCGCGTCGGCGACCCGGTCGGATGATGACGCTCCCGTGCCGTCGGCGACGTGGGGGCCGGTGGGGTCCTGCCCGGGGCGCTCCTGTGATACCGGAAGCTGCCCACGCAGCCGCCGGGACTCGACGATCGCGGCGGCGACCGCCGCGCTGGCCTCGACCGGTGTGCGTGGAACCGAGGGAGACCCGTACGAGGTGGGGGGATCCTCGGGAGGAGGCTCGTGGCCCAGATCGGACGCAGATCGTGGGTGGTTGCCGTCCTCGCCCCCGGACGGTTCCTTTCGCCGTTCTCGATCCGTTGCC
The DNA here is from genome assembly GCA_019347675.1 of Actinomycetota bacterium. Classification (NCBI taxonomy): domain Bacteria; kingdom Bacillati; phylum Actinomycetota; species Actinomycetota bacterium. Next base: position 92,845 of record JAHWKW010000016.1, read on the forward strand.
GAGGCCCGTGATGTCGTGGCAAGGGCATCGACGAGGACCGCGGCGGCGATGGCGAGCAGCGCGCCCAGGGTGGCGACTGCGATCAGGACGCGGGGGAGATTGCCGGTGCTGCCGACTGGAGTGTCCGGGGCGCTCAGCACGGTCCCCGAGATCCTCGACTGGTTGGGTGCTCCGACGCGGTCCTGGAGTTCTTCTAGTTGAGTTTCGAACTCCTGGAGCACCCGACGGATCGTACCGATAACAACCTGCGGATCGTCGCTCTCCACAGCGACGCCCAGGCTGGGGTTGTTGCGCTCTGTCCCGATCTCGTAATCCCACACGAAGCCCTCGGCCTGGATGCGTGCGCGCACCTCCGGTGACGAAACCCTGCGTTCCAGGACGCTAGCCGTGACGTTCAACGAGGAGTTGAACGAGAGATACGGGTTGGTAGGCACCGCGCCGTCCTCGGACACCGCCACGTTCGGTGAAACCAGAACTAGCCACCCTTCGGCCCTGTAGGTCACAGGGGCTATGCGTACAAGCCAGACACAGATGACCGAGACGACCCCCAGGATCGGCGCGACGACGTACCAGCGCCGGACTGCCGTCCGCAGCATCGTTAGAACGTCCAAGGCGAAGGCTCCTCGATCGCTGCGAGTAGGAACTGAGGCAATGCTTCCATGTCGTCTACCGACTCACATGCCGGGATCGGGGCGTCCATGACCCTCGCCCACCCGCTGCCGTACAGGATGGTTCGAGTTCTTCCGGACAAGTAGGGTCACGTGTCCCCGTCAGCGACTTCCGGGCGGCGATCCCGCGAGACGTCATCGTGGCCGTCGGACCGGACATCATCTCTGAACTTGCAGGTGCTGATCCGCCGTGGACGGACGCTCGTCTCCCCACCTCCACCGCGGCTCTTGCCAGATTCCTCAACATGTTGACGGAGTTGCGGCGGAGCCAGTGGCGCAACTCCAAATAGCAGCGGAGGCGCTCAGGTGCGTGGACGGGAGACCGATGGATGGCGTGCAGGTACTCGTAAAAGAGGCGCCATGCCGGGAACACGATCGAGCCAGCTCTCGATGGGTCGAACCACGCGACTCGGGAACGTGACGACGGGTTCACGACGACGGAGCGTCCTGAGTGCTCCCTGTGCAGGAACAAGGGGTACGGGATCTCGACGATCCGACCGTGCAGCGCAAGTTCGGCGACCAGAACATCATCCGATTCCGGGTATCGACCGACCAGGCCCGTCCGCATGAGCACGTCGCGCCTCATCAGCCCGAACACGGGGAAGCACTGATGGTTCCGGCGCAGAAGGCTGCCCAGGCGTTCGTGCGCCGTCGGGTGATCCGCTGCAGGTTGGCTCGCCCAGACCTTCACGATGGTGCCTTCATCATCGATGTCAACCGTCATCGGATGGGCAACCACGACGCTGGCATCTTCGATCAGCACCTGGATACATGTAGAGATGTAGTTATGGGCGAGTTCGTCGTCTGCGGACGCCCACTTGAAGTAGCGGCCGGTCGCCACTGCCACCACATGGTTGAAGTTCCAGGCCGCGCCTCGGTTGATGTCACTGCATACGTAGCGCAACCGTGGATCGGAGGCAGCGAGGCGGCGACAGACGGCCTTCGTCCCGTCGGTCGAACCGTTGTCCGAGACGATCAATTCGATATCGCGGTAGTCCTGGCGCAGGATGGAGCGGATAGCGCGCTCCACGTACCGCTCGCCATTGTAGACGGGGAGGCCGACACTGACGGTGGGTCCGCTCATCTGCGTGGATGTCCCTGCCCTCTGGGTTTCCGGAAGACCAGCGACCCCCGTCGCCTCTTTCGACGTTACCCCGCGCATCTCTCCGTGTCTTCCGTGTTCGCTCGACTTCACTCGGTCGCCTCGAGGGGTGTCACGACCACGTGGCCGAACGTCACATCGACGTGGTGTGCGATCAGACCCACGGAACCGGTGGCTGGTGAGTTGTCGTCCTCGATCGCGACGGTCCACGACGCAGGTTCGAGTTCGTTGGCGGCCCACAGCTTGAGCCGGTACGCGGTCCCCGTGGGCGTGTCCTGGACCTGTGCGCGCAGGATGTACGCCGTTCCCAGGTCCAGGTGCATCCCCTGGCTTGCTTTCGGTGAGTCCTCGTTGCCCAGCAGTTCCGCCCTTGGTTTGGTCTCGTACCATCGGTACCAACCCAGCGCGCCGGTGGGCCACCAGTAGTACCGAGGTTGTGATGTGTCGTTCGTGTCCCGCCGCGAGTGACCCTGCCAGCGCAGGGCCAACCCCACAAGCGGAGCACCGCTCAGGTAAGAGTACGCGCCCGGCCCGAAGCCGTGGACCGTTACGGGTACCTGGACCTCGTAGTTGCGCCAGCTCAGGTCGCCGAGCGTGATCAAGCGGTCGTAGCCCAACTGGGCAGTGCGGATAGTTCCGTCGTCGGCGACTGTCCACCGACCATCCACGATCTGCGCCAACTGGTCCAGGGGTCCGGCCGTCCAATCAACCGAGTGAGGCAGTGAGGCCACGAGCCCACTCTCGTAGTGCACGTTCACGACCGCGGTCGATGTGTTGCCTAACGCGTCCGCTGCGGAGATCGCGACCTGGTTGGCCCCCGGCAGGAGCTCGTCGTAGCCGATCTCGACGTTGAAGTCTCCGGATTCGGACAGTCGACGGTTGTCTGGCCCCATCGACAGCGCCCTGCTTGCGCCTCCGTTGAGGGTGAAACTGAGCGCCGCGATCCCGTCCCCATCGAACACGTTGCCGAGGATGTTGATCCACAACTGGGATCGTCCTGGTGACCCGAACGACCGCTCCGGGCCGTGCCACAGATCGATCACCGGGTTCGAGTCGGGATCGGTGGTGAAGGTGGCGTCTGGGGTGGTGGCGGTGTTGGAGGCGGCGTCGGTGGAGGCGACCTGGTAGTGGTAGGTGGTAGCGGGCTGTAGTCGGTCGAGGATGATGCTGTGGGTGGTGGTCAGCGTCGCGTCGCTGACGGTGCCGTTCTCGTAGGCGGTGGTAGGCCCGTGGGCCACCGCGGAGGTGGCCGGCTCGTCGGTGGTCCAGGTCACCGTGGCCGAGGTGTCGGTGGTGGACACCGCCACCGCGCTGATGACCGGCGGGGCCGTGTCGGCAGAGAACGTCGCCGTCACCGACTTGTCCGCGTCCATCACCAGGGCCTGCGGGTTGGCCGAACCCGTCAGGTCGCCGCTCCACCCGTCGAAGCGCCACCCCGAATCAGCCACCGCGGTCAGTTGCACCTCGGTGCCCTCGGCGTACGAGGACCCGTCAGGCGACCGCGAGACGCTGCCCGACCCCACCGTCGACGTCGACAGCGTGTAGCTGGCGACCGCGTAGGGGTCGTCCTCGGGGCTGATCGGCGCGGCGGTGTCGAACACGTAGTCCACCTGAGCGGTGAACGCCGGCACCGAGGAGGCGGTGGTGTGGTGGTTGGCCGCGAACGGCCCCAGGGTGCTCACACCCAACGCGTGGCTGAACGACCCCACGGTGGTGAACCCGCCGCCGTCAGCCGCGTAACTCAACGTCCAGGTATCCCCGGCCCGGTGCACCCGCAACGCCACGGCCTGCGACGCGCTGATCGTCTGGTTCAGCTTGGCCTTCGAACTGCCTGCCGTGGTGGCCGCCGCGAAGACCCGCAACCCCGAACCGTCGTGGTAGACGTCGAACCGCAACCAGTCGTCGGCGTCCTGCTCGACCATCAGCCCCTGCATCTGGTACTTCAGCGACGGCACCGACGCGAACGCGACCTCCGCCTCGAAATCCACGTCGTTGGTCGCCTGCACCGCCCGCAACGACCGGTTGGTCCCCCACGCATCGTGGGACACCCCACCCGGCACCGACAGGTCCAACGTCGCCTGCCCACTGCCCGCCCCCACCAGCGCCACCGACCCGTCACCCACCGGATCCACCACCGACCAGCGCGCATCCAACGACGACGTGTTGAAATCGTCGGACTCGAAGGCGCCCGACGTCGAGGCCGTCGCCTCGGTGGTGAAGGTGGCGTCTGGGGTGGTGGCGGTGTTGGAGGCGGCGTCGGTGGAGGCGACCTGGTAGTGGTAGGTGGTAGCGGGCTGTAGTCGGTCGAGGGTGATGCTGTGGGTGGTGGTCAGCGTCGCGTCGCTGACGGTGCCGTTCTCGTAGGCGGTGGTAGGCCCGTGGGCCACCGCGGAGGTGGCCGGCTCGTCGGTGGTCCAGGTCACCGTGGCCGAGGTGTCGGTGGTGGACACCGCCACCGCACTGATGACCGGCGGGGCCGTGTCGGCAGAGAACGTCGCCGTCACCGACTTGTCCGCGTCCATCACCAGGGCCTGCGGGTTGGCCGAACCCGTCAGGTCGCCGCTCCACCCGTCGAAGCGCCACCCCGAATCAGCCACCGCGGTCAGTTGCACCTCGGTGCCCTCGGCGTACGAGGACCCGTCAGGCGACCGCGAGACGCTGCCCGACCCCACCGTCGACGTCGACAGCGTGTAGCTGGCGACCGCGTAGGGGTCGTCCTCGGGGCTGATCGGCGCGGCGGTGTCGAACACGTAGTCCACCTGAGCGGTGAACGCCGGCACCGAGGAGGCGGTGGTGTGGTGGTTGGCCGCGAACGGCCCCAGGGTGCTCACACCCAACGCGTGGCTGAACGACCCCACGGTGGTGAACCCGCCGCCGTCAGCCGCGTAACTCAACGTCCAGGTATCCCCGGCCCGGTGCACCCGCAACGCCACGGCCTGCGACGCGCTGATCGTCTGGTTCAGCTTGGCCTTCGAACTGCCTGCCGTGGTGGCCGCCGCGAAGACCCGCAACCCCGAACCGTCGTGGTAGACGTCGAACCGCAACCAGTCGTCGGCGTCCTGCTCGACCATCAGCCCCTGCATCTGGTACTTCAGCGACGGCACCGACGCGAACGCGACCTCCGCCTCGAAATCCACGTCGTTGGTCGCCTGCACCGCCCGCAACGACCGGTTGGTCCCCCACGCATCGTGGGACACCCCACCCGGCACCGACAGGTCCAACGTCGCCTGCCCACTGCCCGCCCCCACCAGCGCCACCGACCCGTCACCCACCGGATCCACCACCGACCAGCGCGCATCCAACGACGACGTGTTGAAATCGTCGGACTCGAACGCAGGCCCGGTCGCCGTGGAGGGACGGGCCGGAGCCGTTCCGACCGCGAGCGAGGCCAGCAGCACCATCGCCAGCAGGAAGCTGCCGCGGCGGGGCTTCATAGCGACGTGACGATGGGCTTCACGCCCAGGTCACTGAGCGCGGACCGGATCTCCCACTCGTAGGCAGGGTTGGCCACCAGCACGACATCGGGGCGGTCATCGCGGAGGTCATCGGGCGCCAGGACCTCCTGGCCGGTCCCCGGAACGAACGAGCCCTGCTTGCGCGGGTTGACGTCGACGGCCGCGTAGACGACCTGCCCCACCGATGTGAGGTTCAGGAACGACACGCCCTTCGCGCCCGCACCCCACAGCACGACGCGCCGACCGCTGTTGTCGACAGCGAACCGTTCCCAGAAATCCATGGTGTGTCGGAACGTCGCCGCGAACCGTCCTGTGTCCCGGGACCGGGACACCATCGGCTCGGCGGGGTGCTCGGCCGGGACCGCGTCGAGGGACAGGAACTGGCCCCGGAACGACTCGGCCAACCTGGTCACGTCGAACCCGCAGCGGGTGAAGAGCGCCCACATCGACCGGGCGTCGAAGTACGACACGTGCTGGTAGATCAGATCCCACATGCCGGACGGACTGAACACGTGGGACGCGTTCGGCACCTCGAAGTACGCGGGCCCGGGACCGGGCAGGGACTCGGCCACGGTCCGAAGCAGTTCGTCCGGCGCCGCGACGTGCTCGAGGACATGACGGCAAGCGACGAGCTGCACGTCCAGGATCCCGTCGCTCCCAGGGAAGAACTCGCGCCGAATCTCGATGTGCTGAGCCGACGCGTCCACCTCGCCGTCGTAGGTCGGATCGAAACCGATCCCCCGGGCCTGGGCACGTTCACACAACAGCGCGAGGAACTCGCCCTTCCCGCAGCCGATCTCCGCGATCCTCCCGCCACGCAGCCCGTAGGTCTCGATCAGCCGGTCGACGAGCTGCTCGGCGTAGCGCTGGAAGGTCGGCGAGAAGTGCTGGGAGTTCTCGTACTCGGTGGTGTAGGCGACCGCCTCGGGCTCGAACGCGACGTTTCGGACCAGGCCGCATCGGGGACACGCCTGCAGGACCATTCGCCCCATCGGCGCATCCACCGCCTCGGTACGCGTGTGGTACAGGCACGTTGTCTCGATCGGTACGTGCCCGAGGTCGAGGAACGGCTCGAGCTGGGCACCGCCGCAAGCGACGCACGTCTCGCTGCCGACAGCTGCGTGATCGACGGCCGGGTCGACGGTCGAGAGGCTCACAACGATTCCAGTCTCGCGCTCAGCTTCAGGTCGTCCAGGGCGCTTGCGATCTCCGGCGCGTAGACGGGGTTCATCGCGACGACCAGTTCCGGCGCCAGGTCCGGTAGGGTCTCGGGACCGACGACCGGATGGCCCGTACCCGCGATGTAGCGACCCTGCTTGCGGGGATTGATGTCCACCACGACGTCGATCAGCGAGCGATCGCCGAGCGTGGTCAGGAACGCCACGGCCTTCGAGCCGCCACCCCACAACGCGACCCGACCTCCCCGGCCGACGATGGCGGCGATCCGGTCGTGCCACGCACGGGCCTGTTCCTCGAACCGTGCACCAAAGCGACGCGCGAGCGCCGCCACATCGGCGACATCTGTCGACAGCTTGGAACGGTCGTCGCCGGACCCGCCCGGGCGCGCCTCTATCAACAGGTACTGGTCCTCGTAGGCGTACGAGGCGTCCAGGACGTCGAATCCGCACGACCGGAACAGGCGGATGAGCGAACCGATCGTGAAGTAGCTGCAGTGCTCGTAGTAGACGTCCCAGAACGCCACCTCCCGCAGTACCCGTAGGGTGTCCGGCAGCTCGAACAGCACCACCGCGTCCCGCCGATCGCCGATGTTGCGGCGCACCGTGTGCAGGAAGTCGGATACGGGATGGATGTGCTCCAGAGTGTGGCGGCACACGATCGCGTCGGCCTGCAGGTGGGCGTACCGGTCGTCGTAGAAGTCCGCGATCCACGCGATGCGCTCGGCGGCGCCGGTCTCCAACCGCTCGGGGTCCACACCCGGGTCGATACCCACACCGCTGCCGGCGCCCGCCTCCACCATCCAGGTAAGGAACTCGCCCTTGCCGCACCCGATCTCCAGCACGTGCTCGCCGTGCAAGTCGTAGGCCTCGACCCACCGCTTCGCGAGGTTCCGACCGAACTCCACGAACGTGGCCGAGTAGCCCTGGGTTTCCTCGTAGCGGCCGGAGTACTCGGCCCGCGACGGATCGAAGACGACGTTGGTGATGAACCCGCACGCGCCGCAGAAGGCCAGCTCAAGGTTGCCGCGCGGGAAGTCACGCGCCTCCTCGGGGTCCTCGAGCAGCAGGCAGCTGTTGGTGGGCACACCGGCGGCACGGTGGAAGACCTCCAGGCCGCCTGCCCCGCAGGCCGGGCAGGTGTCGATGCGGGTCACGCGATCACCTCGGGGGTGGGGACCGGCACGATGAAGTGACCGCCGCGACGCAGGTACTCCTGCTGTTGGGCGACGATCTCGCCCGCGAAGTTCCAGGCGAGGATCAGCACGTAGTCGGGCTGGTGTTCGCGCAGCGCGTCCGTCGGGAAGATCGGCAGGTGCATCCCGGGCATGAGCCGGCCGTGCTTGTGCGGGTTGCGGTCGACGACGAAGTCCACGAGCTCAGAGTCCACGCCCACGTAGTTGATCAGCGTGCTGCCCTTCGCCGCGGCGCCGTACGCCGCGATGGTGTTCCCGTCCGCCTTGAGACCCTCCAGCAACTCGAGGAGCTCCCGTTTGATCGTCTCCACCCGCTCGGCGAAGTCGGCGTAGTAGCCGAACCCGGTCATGCCACGCTTGCGCTCGTCGTCGAGGTAGGCGCGCACCGTGTCGCTGACGTCCTCGCGCTTGCCGATGTGCCAGCGGAGCGTGCCGCCGTGCAGGTCCGGGAAGTACTCGACGTCGTTCAGGTACAGCCCGTGGCGGCGGACGAGCGCGTCCACCCCCGTGCAGGAGTGGTAGTAGAAGTGCTCGTGGTAGATCGTGTCGAACTCCCCGTGTTCGATCAGGTCGCGCACGTACGGGTTCTCCACGGTGATGACGCCGTCGTCGTCGAGGAGGATCGCCATGGCGCCGACGAACCCGTTGAGGTCGGGAACGTGCGCCATGACGTTGTTCGCGATGACTACGTCGGCACGTCCGCCTCGGTCCGTCAGGCGTTCCGCGAGCTCGACGCCGAAGAACTCTTCGATCGTGGGGACGCCGATCCGGCGGGCGGCAAGAGCCTGGTCGGGGGCCGGGTCGATGCCCAGCACGGGTACGCGGGCGTCCACGAAGTTCTTCAGCAAGTAGCCGTCGTTGCTGGCGACTTCGACGACGAGGCTGTCCGGCCCCAGGTCCCGCGACTCGATCAGGGCGAGCGCGTGATCGCGAGCGTGGGCCAGCAGGCGGTCCGAGAACGACGAGAAGTACAGGTAGTTGTCGACGAACAGCATCTCGGGCGGGACCTCGCCGAGCAGTTGCACGAGGGTGCAGCTCCCGCAGAACGCCACGTCCAGGGGGAAGTGCGGCTCCGGGTCGGCCAGCTGCTCAGGCCGCAGTAGGGCATCCGGGAGGGGATGCTTGCCCAGGGACAGGAACGTCCTCAACCCGGCGTCGCCGCAGGAGCGGCAGCGCGGGACGTCGATGGTGGCTCGCGTCATCCGGTCTGCTCCGTGGTGGCGATCGGCTCCACCTGCCAGCGGAGCATGTCGTCGAGTCGTCCCGACCCGATCAGTTCCTTGACGTGCTCGATGCGCATCAGGTCAGGCCCGTCGAACTGCTCCCGGGTCAGCCCGTACTGCAGGTAGCCCTCGTAGACCTGCTCCGCGCCGGCGCGGACGGTCCAGGTCGGCTGGTACTCCGGCAGCGTCCTTGCGAGCTTGTCGCAGCTCACCCGGTAGTTGCGCATATCGGGACCGGCCGTGTCAGCGAGCGTCACCATGCTGTCCGGGACGACCTCCTCGACGATGCGGGCGACATCGCGGATCCGGTAGTTCTCCTCGGTGCGCCCGACGTTGAAGGGTTCGTTGTGGACGAGCTCGCGCGGAGCGTCGAGGATCGCGAGGACCGCGTGGGAGATGTCCTCGATGTGGACCAGCGGCCGCCACGGGGTCCCGTCACTCTTCATCAGGACCTCACCCGTCAGCAGCGCGTACCCGACGAGGTTGTTGACGACCAGGTCCCCACGCAGCCGCGCCGAGAACCCGTACGCCGTGGCGTTCCGCAGGAAGGTCGGGCTGAAGTCGTCGTCGGCCAGGGCGCTGATGTCGTGCTCCGACATGATCTTGGACTGGCCGTACGGGGTGACCGGGAAGAACTCCGCGGTCTCATCGAGGACCTCCTGCCCGCCGGCTCCGTAGAGGCTGCAGGACGACGAGAACAGGAACCGCTCGACCCCTGCCGCCTTGGCCGCCTTCGCCAGGGTCACCGATCCGCGGTAGTTCAGGTCGTAGGTGCAAGCGGGGTTGAGGTCCCCGACGGGATCGTTGGAGATCGCGGCCAGGTGGATCACCGCGTCGTAGCTGCGCACGTGATCCACCGTCACGTCGCGCACGTCCATCCGGAGGGAGGGGATGTCGTCGACGTCGGGGCCCACCGTGCAGCCCTCGTACAGGTAGCTGTCCAGGCCGACGACCTCGTGGCCGGCCTCTTGTAGGAGGGGCACGAGAACGCACCCGATGTAGCCGTGGTGACCCGTGACGAGCACCTTCATCAGATCCAGACCTTCCAGGGGGCCTTCTCGGTCTCCCAGAGCTCGTCGAGGAGCTTCTTGTCGCGCAGCGTGTCCATGCACTGCCAGAAGTCGTAGTGGCGGTAGGCCATCAGTTGGCCGTCACGCGCGAGACCCTCCAGCGGAGCCCGTTCGAACATGTCCTCGTCGCCGTCGATGTAGTCCAAGACACCGGGTTCGCAGACGAAGAACGCCCCGTTGATCCAGCCCTCGCCGGTCTGTGGCTTCTCGGTGAACTCGACGATCTGGTCGCCGTCGAACTCGATGTGGCCGAAGCGAGCCGGCGGCCGGACGGCCGTCAGCGTGCAGAGCTTGCCGTGTGAACGGTGGAACGCCAGCAGTCCGTGCAGGTCCACGTTGGAGACCCCGTCGCCCCAGGTCAGCATGAAGCGCTCGTTGCCCATGTGCCGGCCGAGCCGCTTGATGCGACCACCGGTGGCAGTGTGCAGACCTGTGTCGATCAGCGCGACGGTCCACTCGTCGCGTTCGCACTCGTGCGGGCGGACCTGGCCCCTACCGAGGTCGACGGTGAGGTCGCTCGCGAGCGAGGCGTACTCGACGAACCAGCGCTTGATGTGCTCGCCCTTGTACCCGAGCGCGACCAGGAAGTCGTCGAAGCCGAACGTCGAGTAGTAGCGCATGATGTGCCACAGGATCGGCTTGCCGCCGATGCCCACCATCGGCTTCGGTTTGCTGACGGTCTCCTCGGCGAGCCGGCTGCCGACGCCTCCGGCCAGGATGGCGACTTTCATCGTGTGAACTCCCTCCACGTATCGTGGGATCCGTCAATGACCGCCACGTGCGGCCTCAGCGGGCTGGCGTCACGAAGGTCGCTGTCCGGTCCCGTCTCTTCCAGGGGCAGCTGTCCCCCGTGGCGACCTCGCCCTCCACGGCCGGACCAGCCGCGCCAGGTCCCGCGCCGGTAGCGCCACCACGCGATGATCTTGGCGATCACGGTCACGGCGGCGAAGGCGGGCACATGGGGTACGAGTCGCGGCTGATCGCGTACGACCGCCATGCATCCGGTCCAGCGGGCGGTCGACGTTCCTGCCGGTAACAGGTCGGCGAGCTGCCGATTGCCGACGAAGACGCGGACCTTGCGCCGGACCAGCTCACGGACCGACGCGGGCGGGTCGATACGCGACACGGCTTCGTGGACGACCCGACGCTCGTGGGCCTGGAAGCGCTGCTGGACGAAGTAGTCGTCGCCGAGCACCTCGGGGAAGTCACCCAGGCGTGTCCGCCCCGCTGCAGACAGGCCGTACACGCCGGCGCCCACGACTCCCGCCCGCACCCCGGGCAGGTGCTGCCAGATCCGGTAGTACGACCGGACAGCCCAACCGACCCCCGCGAGCTGGTAGGCGGGTCGAGGGGAGACCGCCAACGCCAACGTGCCCGGTTGCGCGAGTGCTGCCGTCAGCGCCCGCACCGACGCCGTGTCCAGGGTCACGTCAGCGTCGACATAGAGTCGAGGGAAGCGTGTCGCCTCCCGGTCGCCCAGCGACAGGGCACGGATCTTCGACGCGATTGGCGTCTGAAGCACCGTGACCGCGTCACCGAAACCGGATGCGACCTCCGCGGTGCCATCTGTGCAGCCGTTGCACACGACCACGACCTCGAACTCGTCCTCCGCCGCATCGGACAGGAGGGACGACAGGCATGCGGCGATGGACGCCTCTTCGTCGTGTGCTGGGACGACGATGCTCGTCACGATGTCTCCGACCGGGGCCGCCATGCCCGCAGCGCGCGGTAAGCGATACGGCTGCTGCGGTGACCGGCCAAGGCCCGCACACCCTCGTGCAAGGTAGCGGCCGCCCAGTACGCCCTGGTCGCAGCCGGACCGTGCCGGTGCTCGTAGAGACGGACACGGTTGACAGCTCTCAGCCGCCACAAGTGGGGTGAGCGGTGCAGGTCTCCGCCGTCGTGCTCCGCGACGGCGTCTGGGACGTAGCGGACGCGGAAGCCCCGGTCGTGTGCGCGCAGGGCGTAGTCCGTCTCCTCCGAGTACAGGAAGAAGCTCTCGTTCCACTCGCCAACGTCGTGCAGGCAGCGTGCGGACGCGAGCAAGCAGGCTCCTGTGGCCCACTCGACGTCCATCTCCCGCTCGTAGACGCTCGGGATGTGGATCACTTCACCGAGTCGGTCGAAGCGCCCCGCCCGCGCGCCACCCAGAACCGCCTCGCCCAGGGCGCGCAGGACCGTCGGTCGCCGGCGGAGCGACGGCTGCAGACGACCGTTCCCATCGACCAGGCGTGGCACGGCCATCCCGACCTCTGGGTCGTCGAGCGCCGCCAGGAGCAGTCGAACGGCTCGAGGCCGCAGCCGGACGTCCGGGTTGCAGATGAGCACCGCACGGGCCGGCTCGGCCGTTCGTAGGCCGGCGTTGATGCCAGCCGCGTATCCGGCGTTTCGGCCCAGGTCGACGACTGTGGCTCGTGGAACGAGTCGACGGACGACGTCGGCCGTGCCGTCCGTCGAGGCATTGTCAGCGATCACCACCTGGTACCGCAGGCCGGCGAGCGACGCCGGCAAGCAGGCCAAGAAGTCGCCGACAACGTCTGCGCTGTTCCACGTCACAACCACGACGGCCACGTCGACCGCCGGCCCCGCCGCCGTCGAATCCATGGGGGGAGGTTGCGCCATACACGGGGCTCCGGGCAGGGACACGTGTCCCGATGTCCCGGGCTGACCTTGTCGGGCAACGCGGACATCCTCGGGACACTTGCACCTAATCCCACCGTCGACCGGCCTGTTGGATGCATCGGGAGAGCAGCCGGGCCGCCCAGCCGGCCGCCCAGGAGGCAGCAAGGCTTGAGGAGAGCCCACCGGACCGTCGACCGCAACGTGTCCCGCATCCGTCCGTTCGACGACGGGAGCGGAGGCCCACACGTGCTGATCCTCGTGCAGAACCTCCCGGTCCCGCTGGACCGGCGTGTCTGGCTGGAGTGCAAGGCGCTGCGTCAGGCAGGGTTCGAGGTCTCGGTCGTCTGCCCGATGGGACCCGACAGGGTCGCCTACGAGGAACTCGAAGGTGTTCACATCCACCGGTACCCGCCGCCCCCGCAGGCAGCCGGGCTCCCCGGGTTCGTATCCGAGGTGGTGTACTGCTGGCTCGCCACGGCCTGGATGGCCCTGCGGATCGCACGGCGCCACCGCATCGACGCCATCCAGGCCTGCAACCCCCCGGACACGTACTTCGCGCTGGCCGCCCCATTCAAGCTCTTCGGCACCCGCTTCGTCTTTGATCAGCACGACCTGTGCCCTGAACTTGCCGACGTGCGTTTCAGCGGCACCGCCCGCCGCGTCGCCCGTCCCCTCCTCGAACTGCTCGAGCGCTTCACCTACCGCCTGGCTGACCACGTCATCTCCACCAACGGCTCGTTCCAGGGGATCGCTCTCACGCGTGGGTCCGTCGATCCCGTCGCCTCCACGGTCGTGCGCAGCGGCCCGGTGGCGTCGGAGATGCGGCGGGGGGATCCCCACCCGGACCTCAGGGGGGGCAAGCGCCACCTCGCCTGTTACCTGGGGGTAATGGGGCCCCAGGACGGCGTCGACCTGCTGCTGCGCGGGATCGCGGAGCTCGTCCACCGGCGGGGCCGGACCGACTGTCACTTCGCGCTGCTGGGCTTCGGTGACTGTCTCGTGGATCTGCGGGTCGAGGCGACGGAACTCGGTATCGACCCGTGGGTGACCTTCGCCGGCCGTGCCGACGACCGCATGATCAGCGAGTACCTGTCCACCGCGGACTTGGGGGTCGCACCGGATCCCAGCAATGGTTTCAACGACCTCTGCACGATGAACAAGGTGGTCGAGTACATGGCCTTTGGCGTCCCGGTCGTCTGTTTCGACCTGCCGGAACACCGCGTTTCCGCCGCCGACAGCGCGGTCTACGTCTCCGACAACGACGTCGAGGCGCTGGCGGAAGCCATCGACGGGCTACTCGGCGACGAGGCTCGCCGTGCACGGATGTCGCGCACGGCCCGCAGCCGTATCGAAGACGGGCTGTGCTGGGAACGGCAGGCCGAAGCCTACGTCTCCATCTACAACAAGCTGTTGCGTCGGCCGGCTGCCGACACGGAGACTGCCGCGCCCGAAGATGTCCCGACGCCAAAACCGTCCTGGTCCGGTCGCCCGGACGCCGCCTGAACCAACGACCCGCTGCTGGAAGGAGCACACCGTGGCGTCTTCTCCAGCCGTGGAGCGAGTGGCACGGCCTCACCGCGCCCACCCGCGTCGATAAGGCGCCACGTGACCGAGGCGACGCGCCCCAGGGTCAGCGTGGGAGTCCCGGTGCGCAACGGCGGCCGCTACCTGCGCCGTGCGCTGAGCTCCATCCTCACCCAGGAGTACCACGACCTCGAGGTCGTGATCTCCGACAACGCATCGAGCGACGCAACCAGCGACATCTGCCTCGAGTTCGCGCGTCGAGACGGCCGCGTGCGCTACTACCGCAACCATGAGAACATCGGAGCTGCCCGCAACTACAACCGGGTATTCAAGCTGAGCCGTGGAGAGCTCTTCAAGTGGACTGCACACGATGACTGGTGTGACCGTACCTTCTTGACGAGGTGCGTCGAAGCGCTGGACGCAGAATCTTCGGCGGTGCTCTGCTACTCGGGCGTGATCTTCACCGACGAATCCGGCCGGGTCGTCCACTATGGCTCATGGGCTCGGATCACCACCGAACACGGCCCCCAGCCTCTAGCCGACCTCTCCTCGCCGGACCATCGCCGACGCCACCACGCCTTGCAGTGGTCCTGCGGCGGCCCCGCTCCGTTCGTCTTCGGCCTCATGCGCGCCGAGACGCTGGCCCGAACCGGGCTGGTCCGTAACGTCCCGGAGCCCGACCGCGTCCTGATCGGAGAGCTGTGCCTAGTCGCGTTTTCCGCACCGTTTGGGGTCAAGGTCTTGGTGTTCGGGCCACGGTAGTGGGATGTCGAGGAGGCCCAGGATGGTGCGTTGGGCGGCGGTGAGCCGGTCGAGGACGACTCCCGTG
>JAHWKW010000017.1 GCA_019347675.1 Actinomycetota bacterium
CAACAACATCGTCGACGAATCCTCGGCCGCGACCGCCGTGGCCGAGACCACCACAGACTGATGCCCTGCCACCCCCACGTCGACAGCGACACCTACGACGCGCTCAACCTCGCGCTATGCACCCTCGCCGACCGGCGCTGCGCACTGCACTGGGGCGACCCCGCCGAACACATCGCCCTACTTGCCAGCCTCATCCTCGAAGCCAACTCCCAGCTCACCCTCAAGATCCAGCAAGCCCTCGACCATGGCTACAACTGGAACCAGATCCGAGACCGCCTCGGAACCCCCGACCCCCACGGTCGACGCTGACCAACGCCACCCCCTACAGCTACCCACGTCCCCCCAGTCCCACCAACCATGACGCCGCCGGTCCCACCACAGACGTCGCGCAACACCCGCACTACTTCGCGATGTCGGTGGAGCGCGTGCGCGAAGCCATCAACTCCTCGGCGCAGACCGTCGTCCACCGGACCGCGTAGCGAATGTCCACTCCCCCCGAGCCGACTGGGCTGCAAGGCGTCGATGACCTCACAGCCCTAGAACGACCCACGATCGAGGACTACTGCAAGGCGTCGGCCGCGTACATCCGGAGCGCCACACAGCTCGGCGGCAAGAAGGGCAAGGCCGCGCAGATCCGGCTCTCGAACGCGCTCGCGGAGGTAACCCTCGCGGACCTCCGAGAGCAGGGTCTGGGACTGGAGGCCGCGATAGCAGGGGAGCGCCAGGTTGGGGGTGGTCTGCGTCGCGTCAAGGCGGATGTCTCAGAGATCTCGGATACGCACGGCTTGACGCTGGCCGTCGAGATCAAGCCTGTGCATCTCGCCGTGGGCCGTGCGATCTGGAACCGATTCGGTGACGTGCGGACCTTCGCCGTCAACATCCACCTGAAGTTTCCTTTCGCCGTCGTCGGAGGAATCCTGACTTTACCCACGACTGAACGGGTGAGATCGGGTGACGACACTGACTGGAAGTCGACGACTCACCTTGTGTCTCGGGCGGTCTCACGATTCACGCGAGCTGGTGGCCGTAAGACCGAAGGCGACGCTCCACATCTCCTCGAAGGCATCGCCGTTGTCGCATTCGACCGACAGACTGGTGAACGAGAGCCTGATCTGCCTCCAGTTGGGAGCGGTCTTCGTTGGATCGAATTCATCGAGCGCGTAGCCGATGCATACGACGCTCGCTTTGGTGAAGTCTGACCCTTCGATGGCACACAGACCTGAGGTCGAGGCCCGTTCGGCCCTTCCTGGACACGATTCCTGGTCCGTGCTGGCCAGAGGAGGGCATCCGCGTCGCGGACCAATCCACACAAGCGGACGCGTGCTCCAAGGCCCAAAGCTAGACGCGACCCGTTCGCTTGTGTGCCATTCTTGACACCAGGGTCGGTTAGCGTCCACGGACGTGGTGTAGCTGGGGGTCGGGGCGGGACCATAGTCGTTCTGATCCACAACTTCAGTGTCGTTGGAGGCCGAGCGCAACGGAACAGAGGGAATCTCATGGCGGAACAGCTCGACACGAGCAAGGGCTGGTGCTGTGACGGCCGCACCTGGACGGAGCATGCCCACGATAGCGGCGAGTGCTGCCAACCGGAGGGTAAGGACATCGAGGATCTTCCCCCGGAGGGCGAGCGGTTGGCCCGCGAGCGCGTAGCGGAGACAGGGTCCTGATTCGGAGTCAGGCATCGACTGGGTGACTGGGACCCCGTTAGCCGCGCTTCGCTGACCGGACGAGGATCTTTCCGTCTTCAACCCGAGCTTCGCAGGCGGGCTGAGAAACGGTTGCCGGTCAGTGGACCAGTCCGCCGTTATCGAGGCGGAAGGTACTGAGGTGCCACGGGCAGACCACGCACCCGCTTCGAATCTGCCCTTGTGGAGGGGGCCGCCGGCATGGCCGCAGCGGTCAGCGATGGCGTAGATGTGCTCGTCGCGACGGATGAGCAGCACCCGCACCTCGTCTGCGTGGGCGGTGACCGGCTCGTCCTCGGGCAGGTCGACGTGGTCGGGCACTGGCGTCCATCCCCAAACCTCCTCCTGCCAGGCGTTGCGGTTAACGTTGACGCCCTTGGCGAACGACAGGTGTCCGCCGAGGTAGCCGCCAACGCCGACCGCGACGGCTCCGACCAGGCTCCAGGCCAAGCCCTGGGTTCGCTGGCCCCGGCGGCGGGCCAGGAGCGACAGGCTGTAACAGGCGACGGCGGTGGCGTTGGCCGTAGCGTGCACGACACCGATGCGGCGCGGGGCACCTGGGTCGTCCGACCAGTCAGACAGGCCCGAGGCCGCGGTCGGTAGGGCGGCGAGCAGGCCCAGGCGGATGAGGCGCTCGGAGGCTTGATGGCCGTGGCGGCTACCCCCGGGATCGAGGACGACGGCGCTCGCCCACGCGCCGATCGACACGTCGGTGAGCATCGGGTGCAGCGGATGTCCCAACCAGGCGCCACTGAGGACGTCTTTGGTGTGCCGGTGGCGCACGGCCGCGCCACCTTCCTGCTCAGAGGCCTCGCCCCGCATCGAGCGTCTCCATACCTCCCAACCGCTCAACCAGTTCGTACAGCGTCATTCCTTTCCAACCATCAACCGCGATCATCCTTCCCGACCCTGCTGTGCGGCCGTCGTGGCCTCATCGAACTCGTGGTCGTCTCTCGCCCTCAACTCATCCATTCGGGGCCGGGTGAGTGTCCCGCGAAGGCTAGACACGGAGCGGACCTGCGTTTCAACGGCGGACTTCGACGCCTACTGACCAACCACATCCCAAGGAGAGGGCAGCGTGTTCACCAGTCACGCTCCGAGCACAACGTGATCCCGCACGCTGCATGAGTTCCTTTACGAGAGCCGTACCCGAATGATTTCGACCACCCGGCCGTCGTTTCCGCCGTCCGTGAACTCGGCTCCGGTCTCAAGCCGGTCATCGCCCGCGAGCGGGGCGCAACCGTACGCGTATGGGCAGTGCAGTGCGGCAGAGGGAGGGGCCTCCCGACGAGGCCCCTCTAGTTGTCGTCAGCAGTGATTTGTCGTCAGCGTCTGTCGGGGCTGAGGTTGCCGGAGCCGCGGTTGCCGCCGGCTTTGGGGTTGGTGGATCCGGCGCCGAGGAGCTTGAGGATGTAGAGCCCGCCGTTGCGGTCCGACGCATAGATCCACGGGCGGTTGTCCTCCTTGAAGATGCCCCAGACGTCCTGGATGCCAGCGTTCTGCTCTTCGAACGCGTCGCCGGTCGGGTTGTAGCGAGCGATTTCGACGGGGTTGTAGGGATCGGTGACGTCGGCGACGAGGACGCCGTTGGCGTACCAGGAGAAGTAGGCGAGGGTTCGGTTGCCCTGGTTCTCGACGATCACGTTGTGGCTGGAGTAGACGCCGCGCGGGTCGCAGGAGGCGTCGAGCGGGTTGGCACTGCAGACGGTGTTGAAGGTGCTCGCCAGGACCGGGTCGGCCGGGTCGCTGTAGTCCCAGATGCGGAATCCGCTCCAGCCGTCCGGCACGGCCTCGCCGCGCACGGGCTCGCCGCGCATGCCGATGTCCAATTCGTCGGCGCTTTCGACGCCGAAGATGGCCAGGCCAGTGGAGTGGGCCACGAAGATCGTGGGCAGCTCGCGTGGTTCGCCGCCGGGCGTCAAGACCGACTCGTCGCCGGGTGCGTTGAAGATGATGACTGCCTGGTACCCGCCGGCGTCCTGGATGTTTTGCACCTTCTCGTCGAACCGGCACGCGCCCCGCATGGCCACGGCGATGTCGTCACCGCCACCAGGGGGCACCCGTTCGCTGGCGTCGCAGGCCAACCCCACGAACACGGCGTCGCCTTCGAACGCGCGCTCGGGCAGGTCCGCGATCAAGGGCGTGAAGGCCGCCTCGGCGGCGTCGAAGATGCCGACCAAGCCCTCGGCGATGAACAGCCGGAGTTTGAAGGGCGCGAAGTCTTCCTCACCCTCGACGACGACGCGACCGTTGCCGCTCGGCCACACCGAGTGGCTGTTGACCTCGCCATCCTCACTCGTCGGGTCGATGGCCACCGATACCACCTGCGGGTTGGCCAGGTCGGTCAGGTCAAGACGCACCAAGCCGGCGTCCCAGTTGGCGAGGTAGGCGAGCATGCCGTCGTCGGACACCCAGAAGTCGTGCAGGAATCGGTTCTGCGACGCGCCGAAGCCTGCAGCCAGCCAGGTCTGCCACACCTCGAGGATCAGATCAACATCCTCGGTCGTCGCCCAGTCCACCGACGGGTCGAACAGCTCCTCGGCTCCCCATATGGTGACGAGCTGAGGGTTGACCGGGTCGGTGATGTCGAAGATCTGGAAGTTGGCCAGCAAGCCCTCGACCTGGACCGCCACGAAGTCGCGTCCGCCCCGGCGGAACAGGTAGAGGTTGTGGACACCGACGTCGTCGGTGCCCAACAGCTCCACCACGGTCGGGTTGACGTCACCGGTCGTCACATGAGCAAGATGCACCGGATTCCGCGGGTCGCTGACGTCGTAGATCTCAAAGCCGCCGGGGCCGCCAGCGCAGGGCTCGTTTGAGTGCACCAGGATGTCGCTGCCGCGCATCGACTCGACTTTGACGTCGTTGATGCGGCTTCCCTCCACGGAGGGGATGGTGCCGATGTAGGCCGGCCGGTGGCGATTGTGCACGTCGAAGATTGGGATCCCCGGCTCCGCGACGTTCTGAGCGAGAACGACCTCGCCGACGCCCGGCACGTAGCCCTCGCCGGTTCCGCACGGCTCGTTGAACGTTCCCAGGTACGCGAAGCGGTCGTGAACCCACAGGTCGGTGGTGGCGTTCGGCACCAGCCGCTCGCCGCGGCCAACCAACTCCAGGTTCTTCACCCGTCCCCGGCGAGCGGACGGGCCGGTCGAGACGACGTTGTCCTGCTCTTCGTCCTGCTGCTGCAGGGCCGCGTCGGGGTCGCGCGGGAAAGATGTTTCCAGCTGATGGTCGAGATCGTGATCGTGTGCTGGGTCACCGGTGGCGTCGGGGTGCGCGACTGCCGCACCCGGCATCAGGACAACCAGCGCCAACACGGCGGCGAACAAGGCGGACCTTCTCGCCTTAGACACCAGAGCTGTCGACATACGGCCTCCTACTCGCTTCTCATGGCCCCCCCCGTGTTGGGAAGCAACACGCGACCCGGGTTGGCCAGCCGGATCGAGAAGGTAACTCCACGCGCTTTGAGTGTCTATAGCCGATCCGCGTTGGTTCGGGCGTTTTCTCCCAAGGCGTTTGAGCGCCGCGGCTCACGTGGGACCCCGAGACGCCCCGAAGAGCGCCTCGTACCGCCGAGGGGTTGCTCACCGACCGGTTACCGGTGAGCCCGCTGTCGAGGGACCGCCCTCGACTCCTGCCGCGCAGCGGAGTGCGTGCGGATAAGTGGCTCTTCTGACGTTTCCGTGGGTTGAAGTCACAGGGTTGTGAGTAGAACCGCCGTCTCCTGCCGACGTTGCCGGCTGCTTCCGGCTGATCACGTGGAAGGAGACCCTCGGGATATGGCGGCGGTTTCTGGGGTTGGGCGAGCGCACCACACTCGAGCGGGTGGACTTCGACGAGGACGACGATGTGGTGGTCGCCCAGGTGCGACCAAAGTCGCACGTGGAAGCGGCGCTGCGGGAGGTGTTGGCGCCGGTCACCGGGCTACGACGGCGGTGAGGGTCGGCGTCCCTGTGCGCCGACCCGTTTCACGTCGTCGCTCGGGCCACCGATGCGCTCGAAATCCCTTGAGGGCGACCGCGTGGAGGACGAGACCAGCGAAGCCGGCGACCGCAGTGAACGAGGTGACGACGGTGACGGCGGTGGTGAGGCGGCGTGACGGCGGCTCCGGCGGCACAGGCCCCGACGGCCCTCGGATGTGACCGGGACGTGACCGGCACTCAGGTGGGCCGCCCGAAGGCCTTCCCTCGCACCCCGTATGACCTGTGGAAACGTGGTGGACCCGATCGGATTCGAACCGACGACTTCCTGCTTGCAAAGCAGGCGCTCTGCCAAGCTGAGCTACGGGCCCGCGACGGTCTGGTGACCGGGATCACGGCCGGTCACGGATGGTATCGGAGCATCCACGCCCCATCCCGATCCGACGGCTGGCGGTCCCACGGTGGATCGGAGACACCACGGGCGAGGTCCGCGACGGGTCCACACCGGCGGGGAAGCGCTTAGGGACCTGGACCCACCGCCTAAGCTGCTCGGCCCACGAACGATCAGGCAAGCCGATGTGTCACCGCAAGGGCCTCGCGGCCGCCATCGTGATGCTCATCGTGGCGGCCGCCTGCGGGACCGGCGGCGACCAGGCGGGCGAAGTCCGACCGCAGCCGACGGTGACCGTGACGGTGACCGCCTCACCCGACGCCGACGGTCCCTGCGCCGACCCGCCGTCCGGCACTGATCTCATCTTCGTGGGGCAGCCCTCACCTGGCGAGCGGGTCACCAGCCCGTTCACCGTCGACGGGTGCAGCTCCACGTTCGAAGCCAACGTCGTGTGGGAGCTGCTCGACGCTGACGGGGGGACGCTGGCGGACGGGTCCACGATGGGCGGCACGATGGGGCAGCCGGAGCGGTTCTCCTTCGATGTGGAGTTCGACGTCACCGGCGAGGAGATCGGAACCCTGCGCGTGTACGAGTCGTCCGCGGAGGACGGCTCCGAGCTCCACGTGAACTCGCTGCCGCTGGTTCTCCAGCCCTGACGCTGCGCTGCCGCTGCGCCCGTTCCTTGCCGTGCGCGGACGAAACGGTCCTCGCCATCGCGGTGGAACCGGGGCGCGTCCGGCCGGCAAGGTGATCGACGCGGGCGGACGCACGGCGCGGCGGTGAGGGCAGAGGCCGGGCCCCGCGACGGGGGCCCGGCCTCGTGGGGCGGTTCAGCCGCGGTCGGCCACGCTGCCGTCAGGCAGCCGTGCGCCGGTCGCTAGCAGCCCTTGCCCCGCGCGCGGTTCTCGAACCCGGTCACGACCTCGTTGGCCAGCGCCGCCGTCCCGCCGTAGGCGTACTCACGGACGATCGCATCCGCGTTGTCGCACGCGTACGTCGCGACGGCCGGATGCAGGTTGGTCTCGTCGGTCAGCAGCACCGGCCCACCGAGGCGTCCGACGTGCGGCCCACCGGCGAGGGCGTCGGCGAAGTACGGGTCGGTGGGTTCGGGGCTGAGCCCGTCACGCGACAGGGCCACGAACGTCGGGTTCGGGAAGAACCGGTTGGCGACGGCGATCGCCGTCTCGATGCGGGTCGGACCGAACAGCTTGTTCTCGTTGGGCACGCCGGCGTAGGCCCGCGCCGCCGGGCCACCCACCGCGAACGCCGGCTCGTTCGCGTGCGCGGCGATGTACGCGGTGGTGGCCGGGTGCGGGTTGTCGCCCACCGAGTACACGATCACCGCGTCCGAGTCGACGCCGGCGGCGCCGGAGGCGACCGCGTCCGGCCAGTTGTACCCGGTCGTGACGATGATCCGGTCGTGGGTGGCGTCGAGCTCCTCGGCGACCCGGATCGCGGTCTCCACGCGGGTCGTCCCAGCCAGCCGCCGGGTGGTGTAGCCCAGGTCCTGGACGGCCTGTTCGACGGCCGGGCTGATCGCCGCCGACCCGCCGAGGATGAAGACGGTCTTGCCTTCCGGCAGGACCCGCTTCAGCTCGGTCTCGGTTGTGTCGGTCAGGCGATCGCGCTCGGTCAGCAACGTGACGCCGCCCCTGGCTTCGGCCAGCGGGGCGCCGGTCAGCGCGTCGGCGTACACGAACGCACGCGCCAGGACCACCGCCTCGGCACGTTCGGGGAGCGCTGTCGGGAAGGTGTTCTGCGAGATCGCCGCGGTCGTCCCGAACCGGTCCGGGCCCCACAGCCGGAGCGCGCCCTCGATCATCCCGCAGGCCTCGCGGCCGCCGGCGTCACCGGTGGCGCGCGTGACGGCGTCTGGCTCCGGCGGCTGGTAGCGGTTGGGGATGTTGGCGTAGTTGTCGGGCAGCTCGTGGACGATGACCGTGTGGCCGGCGACGTCATTCAGCCGCCGGACACGGTCGGTCTCGAACGCCAGCGTCGCCGCCTCGGCCGGCATGTAGAGCACCGGCATGTCGCCGTCGTGCGCCGGGTGGCTGTTGGGCGGGTCGTCGGGGTTGAGGTGCCCGAGCGCGTGACCGAACGACAGCTGCCCCTTGGCCTTGATGCAGCGGTCGCCGGCGTGGACGTGGAACCCGTGGAACGCGTTGGTCGGGGTGATCCCGCCGACGGCCGCGGCCACCAGCATGGAGGTCGGGTCGGTGGCGGTGGCCTCCTGGAACACGACCGTCCCGGCGTCGGCACCCGCCTTGTTCACCATCGCGACATCGATGGCGTCCCCGGTCGGCAGCGTGATGTCGGTCGGCGTCGTGCCGGGCGCGATCACCCCGCAGGCCTCGCGGGGACCGGCGTCGCCGGTCGCCAGGGTCATGGCGTCAGGACCGGGGGTCCCGCCGGAGGTGTACCGATCGGGGATGTTGGCGTAGTTGTCGCGGCCGGCGTGGACGATCACCGACCGGTTCACGACCTCGGCGACGGTGAACCGGTTGGTGGCGAAGGCGAGCGCCGCGGTGCCGTCCGCCTTGACGTACAGCACCGGCATGTCCCCGGCGTGCGCGCCGTGCTCCGTGCCACCCGGGTTGTAGTGGCCTCCGGCGGTGGTGAAGGGCCCGTCCGGGGCGGTGGGGTCGCACACCGGGTTCTCATGCACGTGGAACCCGTGGAAGGCCCCTGGGGTGATCCCACCGGTGATGGTCGCTTCGACCAGCGTCAACCCGCCCTCGACCTCGACGAAGTTGACGTGCCCGACCGGTTCCCCGGCGGCGTTGTTGAGGACCGTGGTCGCGGTCGCCCCGACCTGGCCGTGCGCCACAGGCGGTGCGGCCACCACCAAGGCGGCAGCCAGTGCAGCCGCCACCGCGAGCGCGCCCCCCCGACGCCGGCGGCCAGCAACAGATACTCCCATGTGACTTCTCCCTCGCCCCACGATGGTCGTGCAGAGATTAGACCTCCGGTGCCAGGGTTGGGAACTCGGGACACCCGCCGCGCGTAGGCTGCCGCCACCACGCCCCGGGGGACGGATGTGAGCCACCACGTCCTGGTCGTCGACGACGATACGAGCGTGCGCCTGGTGCTCGGCATCCAGATGCGTGCGGAAGGGTGGCGGGTCCGGGAAGCCGACACCGCCGAGCAGGCCGCTGCGATCCTGCGGGAAGAGGACGTTGACGCGGTCGTCCTCGATCACCGCCTGCCTGGCGCGTGGGGTCTGCGCACCTCCACGCACCTGCGCGAGCAGGGCTTCGACGGCCCGATCGTGATCTTCACCGGGAACCTCGACGCGGCGGTGCGGGCCGAGGCCGCCGAGCTCGACCTCCCGGTGGTCGAGAAACCCGACTCGTCACAGGTCGTCGACCTGCTCCGCGACGCCCTCGGTGGCCCGCAACGGGGGCGCCGCCAGCGACGCCGCCGGTAGGCCGCGTCCCGCAGGTACGCTGCGGGGCCGAAGCGCCTGCTTCCAGGAGCACCGTGACCATGCGCGAAGCCGTGATCGTCGAGGCCGTCCGCACCCCCCAGGCCCGTGGCAAGCCGGACGGCAGCCTGCACCACGTTCACCCGGCCGATCTGCTCGCAGAGACGTTGCGTGGCCTGGTCGACCGGGCGGGGATCGACCCGCGCGAGGTCGACGACGTGATCGCCGGCTGCGTGTCGCAGGCCGGCGAGCAGACGTACAACATCGCCCGCAACGCGGTCCTGGCCGCCGGCTTCCCCGACACGGTCCCCGCCACCACGGTCGACCGCCAGTGCGGTTCGTCGCAGCAGGCGGCTCACTTCGCCGCGCAAGGGGTGATGGCCGGGGCCTACGACGTGGCGATCGCGTGCGGGGTCGAGTCGATGAGCCGGGTTCCGATGGGGTCGTCGCTGGCCGGGAAGAACCCGTTCGGGTCGAAGCTGTTCGAGCGGTACCCGGAGGGGCTGGTTCCCCAGGGGATCTCGGCCGAGCTGATCGCCGCCCGTTGGGGGTTGTCCCGCGACGCGCTCGACGAGCTTGCGCTGCGCTCACACCGGCGCGCCGCTGCCGCCGCCGGCGACGGCCGGTTCGACCGCGAGATCCTCCCGATCAAAGCCGTGCAGGACGACGGCTCGATCGCGGAGGTCACCACCGACGAGGGAATCCGGCCCGACACGTCACGGGAGGCGCTGGCGGACCTGCGCCCCGCCTTCTACGACGAGTCGCTCGCCGAGCGCTTCCCCCAGATCCGGTGGGTGATCACCGCCGGGAACGCCTCGCAGATCTCGGATGGGGCCGCGGCGGTGCTGATCGCCACCCCGGACAAGGCCGAGCAGCTGGGTCTGGAGCCCATGGCCCGGTTCCACACGTTCGCGCTCGCCGGCGACGACCCGATCCTGATGCTCACCGGCGTGATCCCCGCGACCCGCAAGGCGTTGCAGCGCGCTGGGCTGACCGTCGACGACATCGACCTGTTCGAGGTCAACGAGGCGTTCGCCCCGGTCGTGCTCGCCTGGGCCGAGGAGCTGGGAACCGACCTCGACCGCGTCAACGTCAACGGTGGCGCGATCGCGCTCGGGCACCCGCTGGGCGCCTCAGGCGCGCGGCTGCTGACCACCCTGGTGCATGCGATGCGAGCCCGCGGCGCCCGCTTCGGCTTGCAGACCATGTGCGAGGGCGGCGGGCTCGCCAACGCCACCGTCCTGGAGCGTCTGTAGGCAGTGATGGTTGTCTGGATCGTGCTCGGCCTCGCGGCGATCGTCGTGGCGGTCGTGTTCGGGGCCAAGTGGGTCCTTGCCCCGCTGTTGGGCGTCGCGATCTACAGGGCCGGAACGTCGATGCTGCGTGGGATGGCGGCCGGCGCCGGCGCCGCCGACCCCGCTCCGCAGCCTGCAGTCGGACGCGGGGAACGCACCCTGTACTGGTGCGCGCAGTGCGGCGCGGAGCTGCTGCTGGTGATGCGGGGCGCCGCCACCTCCCCCCGCCACTGTGGGGAGCGGATGCACGAGCGCGTCGAGCTGGTCCGCGAGTGAGTCGCAGCCAGTGGGCGACTGCCTGATCAGTTCAAGATGCCCACAGATTGTGGATGAACGCGGTGGACAACCCCGGCGCGGGACGACATCCGTGTGCTTCGTTATCCCCAGGACGTGGATCGACGTGGGGAAGAACCACACCCGTGCAACTCGTCATCGCCACTGGGTGAGGAAGCCGAAGCCGACCGCCATCAACGCGAACCCGGCGACCAGCCCGAGGTTGCCGTCCCACAGGACGTTCGGCACGTACGTCACAATCACCACCACGACGCCGAGGACCAGCAGCGACACCCCGACCGTGGGCACCCACGGCGGGCTGGGCTTGGGCTTGACGGGCGGGCCGGCTGCTTTGCTCGGCCGCGGCCTGGCCTTACCCTTCCTGCGATGTCGACTCTCAGGCACGATCCGGTCCAGATGCGTCGGTCGGCGGCCGATGGTACCGATACGGCTGCACCCCACCGCCGCGGAGTAATGGTGTCCAAGGTCCTGCGTGCGGTCGGATGGCTGCTCATCGCCACCGGCGCGGTCATCCTGCTCTACATGGTCTACCTGCTGTTGTGGACCAACCGCAGCGCCGACGCGTCGCAGCGTGAGCTGCTCGACCAGTGGGAGGTCTCGTACGGCGCGCTGGACGGCGACCCCGCCGCGCCGGCCGAACCCGCCGCACCGGCCGACCCGGGACCGGTCGACCCTGGCGGCGCCTACGCCGCGATGTGGTTCGAGCGGCCGGGGAACGACACTGCGCCCGTCCGCGACGGCGTGCTGTTCGTGGTGGAGGGGACCAGCCTGGAGGTCCTCAAACGCGGTCCCGGTCACTACACCGACACGGCTGCGCCAGGCGAGTCCGGCAACTTCGCGGTGAGCGGACACCGCACCACCTACGGCGCGCCGTTCTACCACCAGGACCAGTTGCAGCCAGGAGACGAGATCCACGTCGTGGACCGCGAGCGGCGCGAGTGGGTGTACGTCGTGCGCCGTTCGCAGGTGGTCGCGCCCACCGCGATGTGGGTGATCGGCCGCGACCCGCTGGGGACGGGGCAGCCGACCATGACGCTGACCACCTGTCATCCACGGTTCAGCGCCGCCCAACGGCTGGTGACCTTCGCCGAGCTCCGCCCGGAGCCCACGACGTGACCGGCGGCCGGTTGCCGACAGCCGTGAAGGTGCTGCTGGGTCTGGCGCTGGCGGCGGTGGCGATCGTGGTCCTCTTCACGTGGGTGTTCCCGTGGGTCGAGCAGCGCATGGAGGATCCCACCCTCGAGACCGGCGCGACCGGCACCTGGTCGAGGTGACCTCTGGCGCCGATCGAGCGGAGCAGCGGCCTGCCGACCGCTCGGATGTCGGCGCCGATGAGCGGCTCGACGACCGCTCGGACGTCGCCGGCATGGCCGCGCGGACGGCGCAGCGGCTACCCGACCCGGTGGGGCGGGTCACGCTCGACGCGGTCGCGCATCTCCACGGCACCCGCTTCGTCGGATTGGTGGCCGAGGTCGCGTTCTTCGCCGCGGCGGGCCTGATCCCGCTCGTCGTCGCGGCGCTGGCGTTGATCGGGGGGTTGGACTGGCTCATCGGGGCCAGCACGGCCGCGCAGGTCATGGACAACCTGCGGACGGCGATCGTCTCGACCTTCGACCGAGACGTCGCCAACGCGGGCGTCGCGGCCGTGTCCCGCTTGTTCGACGGCAACGCGGTGATGCTCCTGTACCCGCTGGGCGTGGCGATCGCGCTGTCGTCGCGCGGGTTCACCGGCGCGATGCGCGGCATCACGACCCTGTACGGAACGGCCGAACGCCGTGACCTTTGGCGCGACGCTCTGGCCACGGTGGTCTTCACGTTGGCAGCCGCGCTCCTGGCGGCCCTGGCGATCCTCGGCATGCTCCTGCGCCCCATCGAAGGCGAAGGATTCGCGCGGATGTACTCGTTGGGCCGGTGGATCGCCGTCCCGGCCGGGTCGTTGGCGTGGATCACCACGCTGTACCACTACGCCCGCGGCTGGGACCGTCCGTGGCGAGCCGAGCTACCGGGCGCGGCCGTGGCCAGCGCAGGCCTGGTGGTGTCCGGCCTGGTCTACGGCGCCTACATGCGGGCCACGCCGTCGCTGGGGCTGGGATCGTTCCTGGGCCTCGTCCTCGGGGGCGCGGTCGCGACGTTCACGCTGTTGTTCTTCCTGGCCGCCTCGATCATCGTGGGCGGGGCGGTGAACGCCCGGCGGGACGCCCCGTCCCACGCCGACTGACGCCGGCGGGCCAAACCAAGGTCCCAAGCGTCAGTGGTGGCCACTACCGGCGGCGTTCGACCAGGACGGCCGCTAGCTCGTGCAGCAGGCGTCGCTCGTCGGGTGCGATCGGCGACGCGTCGATCGCGGTCCTGGCCTCGGCGGCGAGCTGGCCCACCTTGGCTTCGGTGGCGGCCAGCCCACCTGAGCTCGAGATGAGGTCGCGGAGCTGGTCCGCTTCGGCGGCGGTGAGATCCGGTTTGCCGAACACGGACTCGAACCGACTCCGCTGGTCGTCTCGCAGGCGCTGCATGGTGAGAGCGACCAGCAACGTGCGTTTGCCCTGGGCGAGATCCGAACGGGCCGACTTGCCGGTCTCGACCTCCGACCCGAAGACGCCGAGGATGTCGTCGCGCAGCTGGAAGGCTTCGCCCAGTGGCACGCCAGCGGCCCGGAGCGCCCGCGAGACCGGCCCCTCGCCGGCCGCGAGGATGGCTCCGATCTCCAGCGGTCGCGCCACCGAGTACCGGCCGGACTTGTAGCTGGCGATCGCCAGCGCCGCTGCGGGTGAGGCCTGCTGGTCGTGTGCGGCGACCAGATCGAGGAACTGCCCGGCGCTCAGCTCCTCGCGCATCGCGGTGAACGAGCGCAGGGCGGCGACGAACCGTTGGGGGGGGACGTCGGCGGCGGCCTCGGCGAACAGCTCGTCGGCGAGGACGAACGCGAGGTCACCGAGGAGCAGCGCGGCGGACGCGCCGAACGCCTCAGCGCGTCCGGCCCACCCGGCGTCGCGGTGGCGGTCGGCGAAGGCGACGTGGGCGGTCGGCCGTCCCCGTCGGGTGGCGGCGGCATCCACCAGGTCGTCGTGCACGAGCGCGGAGGTGTGCAGCAGCTCGACTCCCAGGGCCGGGCCCAGGGCCGGCGTGATGTCGGCTCCGCCCGCCGCCCGGAACCCCACCAGGAGCAGGACAGGACGCAGCCGCTTCCCCCCGCCGTTGACGAACGCGCGCAGCTCCTCGCTCAGCGGTCGCAGGTCGGAGTGCAGTCCCACCAGCCGTTGGTCGATCCGCGCCATCGCCCCACACAGCTCGCGGTCGAAACGGGAGCGCACCTCATCGAGGTCGGCCGGCAACTGCGCCATGCGGGCCAGTATGGCGCACCGCCGCGGCACCCATAGACGCTTCTGCGCTGCTCGTTACACTCCTCGTGCCGCTGTCTGTCGGCCGCGTACGGCGCCGAGTCCACTCCGAGGAGCGAAGTGCCACACGAACCGGCGCCTCAGCGCACGATGCCGGATCCGGCGGCGCTCCCCCGGCCGTGGATCGGCTCGTACCCGCCCGGTGTGCCGCCGCGATACCCCATCCCCGACGTTGCGGTGACACGACTGCTCGACGACGCGGCACGGGACTTCCCCAACGTCACCGCGACGTGGTTCTGGGGCGCCACGCTCAGCTACGCCGAACTGCTCAGGCGCGCCGACCGCCTGGCGGCCGCGTTCCTCGCGCTCGACGTCACTCCCGGGTCACGCGTCGGCGTGGTTCTGCCCGACGTCCCCGCCCGGCCGATCGTGCTGTTCGCGACCTGGCGTGTCGGAGCGGTCGCCGTGCCCGTCGACGCCGACGCATCCGAGGCGGATCTTCACCACGATCTCGACTGCACCGGATGCGTCGCCGCGGTGTGCCTGTCGGCGGTGGTCCCACGTGTGAACGCTGTCCGTGGCCGTCTTCCGGCGCTGCGGCACGTCGTCGCGACGGGACTCGAGGACTGGTTGCCGTTCCCCCGGGACCGGCTGTTCCCGATGACCGGCCGGCGCAGCGGGCAGTACTACAGGCTCCGACCCGACGACGACGTCGAGGGGCTCACTGCGCTGGTGGAGCGGCACCGGCGGGTGGCGGGCCAGGTGGTCGTCGCTCCAGACGACCCGGCCGCCATCGTCCACGCGGAAGGGCCGGGACGCGCACACCGCGCCGTGATGCTCAGCCACCGCAACCTGCTCGCCAGCGCTCTCCAGGTCCGGCTGTGGATCCCTGATATCCAGTCCGGCCGGGAACGCATCGTCGTGGCCGGCACGGTCCCCGGGGCGGGCGGCGTCACGGTGGGGGCACTCACCGCCACGTTGACGGCCGCCACGCTGGTGTTGGCCCCTGCCGACGGTGAGCCGTTGCGCGCCACGGTGGAACGGACGCGGCCGACCATCCTCGTCGGGTGCCCGGCCGCGTTCGGGCACCTGGCCCAGACCGGCGCACGTGGGCTTGACGCTGCCCGGGTGTGCCTGGTCCTCGGGGCGCTGACGTCGGATCTGGTCGGCTGGTTGCGGGAGCACAGCGGGGCGCGGCTGCGAGCGGCGTACGGGCCGGGCAGGGGGCCCATGACCCACGCCAACCCCGTCTACGGTCCTCCCGTCGGCGGCAGCATCGGCTTGCCGATGACCGAGACCGTGGCGGCGGTGGTCGACGCCGACGACCCGACCCGCGTCCTGCCGCCCGGTTCGCTCGGCGAGCTGATCGTGCACGGCCCGCAGATCCCTGGCGGTTACTGGCGCCAGCCCGGTCCCCTGGCCCACCGCCTTCACGACGGGTGGTTGCGCACGGGCGACCCGGCCACCATGGACAGCGACGGATGGTTCGTGGTGACCGACCAGCGGCGATGGGACAGGAGCGGGCAGTGACGCCCCGGGTGGTGATCATCGACAACTACGACTCGTTCACGTACAACCTCGCGCAGCTACTCGGGGAGCTTGCCGTCGACGTCGACGTCGTCCGCAACGACGCGTTTACGGTCGCCGACCTGGTGGCGGAGCTGCCGGACGGGGTGGTGATCAGTCCCGGGCCCGGGACCCCCGCCGACGCTGGGCTATCCGGCGACGTGGTCCGGGCCGTGGCCGGCACCCGCCCCGTCCTGGGCGTGTGCCTGGGGCATCAGTGCATCGGCGACGTCTACGGTGCCCGGGTCGTCCCCGCCCCGGACCTTGTGCACGGCAAGACCAGCCGGATCTACCACCGCCGCGAGGGGGTGCTGGAGGGGCTGCCGGTTCCGTTCGAGGCGACCCGGTACCACTCGCTGATCGTGGAACGCGACTCGCTCCCGGCCGAGCTGAAGGTCACCGGCGAGACCTCCGACGGGCTGGTCATGGCGATCCGGCACCGCAACGTCGACGTGGAGGGTGTGCAGTTCCACCCGGAGTCGATCCTCACCGGCGTGGGAATGCAGCTGCTGGGCAACTTCGTCGCGCGGTGCCGGCAGGCAGCGACGAACGGCTCGGCGTAGCAACCAGTCGGCAGTCCCTCCAGCCTGCGGCGAAGGAATGCG
Organism: Actinomycetota bacterium; assembly: GCA_019347675.1. Lineage (NCBI taxonomy): Bacteria > Bacillati > Actinomycetota > Actinomycetota bacterium. The sequence continues at coordinate 16,519 of JAHWKW010000017.1, forward strand.
ACGCTGCCTCAGCGCCGGCGGCGGAGGAACAGCGCCAGGCCCAGCGCGGCGATCGCTGCCAGGCCAGCCCACCGCCGGTGACCGGGAGCGGCCGGGGCGAGTCACGTCGACCCCGACGAGGAGCCAGCGTCGTCGACTGGGCGGGATGGTCAGCTGGGCTCAGCGGGGAAGACGACGACGGCCACCGGCGGATGGGCGTGCTCGAGCAGGTACTCGGTGCCGTGCCCAAGGAACGGTCGCCCGTCGTGTGACCGGACCTGTGCGCCGAGCACGATCAGGTCCACGTCTCGTTCGTTGGCAGCCGCCAGGATCTCCTCGTAGGCCACCGGTCCCGCCCGTGCCTGCGCCGACGCTGCCCCGCCGAACCGTTCGGCCAGCGTCCGTGCGCGGCGCAGCTGATGCGCAGCCAGGCGCCGGGTTCCGCGGCGATCGATGCGGCTCACCACGTGCAGGGCGTCGACCGTCGCGTCGACGTTCGACGCCAGCACGTAGGCGATCTCCTCTGCTGCACGGCCGATCAGGGTCCCCGTCACCGGGACCAGGATGCGGGCGAGGTCGTCAGGGCCCCCGCCGGCCGATGGCCTCGGCGACGAGCGGCGGACGAGCAGGACCGGGATCCGGGTCCCGGCCAGCAGCTGTTGCAGCTCTCCGGACAGCTCGTGGGTGCCACGGAAGCCTTCGTTCAGGCCGACCGCGAGCAGGTCGTACCCGAGGCCGGCCTCCTCCAGGATGGCGGCCGCCGCGCCGTCGCGCGATACCACCCGTCGCGCGTCGACCGGACGCTCGCCGAAGCGGTCACGGACGGTGGCGGCGCGTGCCCGCCGGCGGGCCATCTCGGCCTCGTCCTCGTCGGGGTGGTCGACGGTGAAGACCGTGACGTGAGCGTCAGGTTGCAGCACCAGGTCGAGCATCCGGCCCGCCACCACGGAGTTGTCCCCACCGCGTGTCGGGAGCAACGCATGTCGGGCGTTGGCGATGATGCTGGCAGCAAGCAGCTCCTCCCGCTCCAGCCGCTCGGCCTCTTCCGGCGTGGCCTGCATGCGGCGCAGCACCGGGCGGAGCAGCGGCGGGGCCGCCATCGAGGTGACCATCGCCATCAGCACCACCGCTGTGTAGGAGCTCTCGTTGAGGACGGCGAGGCGCAGCCCGATGGCCGCCAGCACGATCTCCATCGCGCCACGGGCGTTCAACCCGATCCCTGCCGCCAGGCTCTCCATCGGTGACAGACGGCTGATGCGGCCGCCGACGTAGGAGCCTCCCAGCTTGGCGACAGCTGCCACGGCGAGGACCGCGACGGCCGCCGACGCGTTCCGCCACGACGCCAGCGTCCCAAGGTCGACGTACAGCCCGGCGGTGGCGAAGAAGATCGGGGCGAACGTGGTGGTACTCATGTGCTCGATCGCGTGCTGGACGTCGCGCGGCAGGAACCGGGACCGGCCGAGCACGACGCCGGCGACGAAGGCTCCGATCACCGCCTCCATCCCGATGGCATGGGTGATGGCGCCCGACACGAGGACGACCAGGATGGTGACCGTGAAGCTCCCGGCGAAGCCGTTACCACCCCGCCGGGCGCGCCGCAGCCCGGCGTCGACGACGCGCTGTCCCGCCGTCATCGCCAGCGCAACGAAGACGGTGATCCCGGTGATCGCCACGGCCAGTGGCCGCGGTTCGAACCCGCCGGTGTGGACCACGCCGATCAACACGCCCAGCAGTAGCCACCCGACCAGGTCGTTGACCATCCCGGCGGCGACCGTGATCTGGCCGAAGTTGCGGCGCATCAGCCGCATGTCCTGCAGGATCTTCGCGACCACCGGTAACGCCGAGATGCTCAGCGCGACCGCAATGAACATGGCGAAGATCGTCCGACCGGCGCCGTCCCCGACGTACGTGTCGGGCATGACCAGGCCGAGGGCCAATCCCAACGCCAGCGGGACGATCAGGCTGCCCAGGGCCACTCCCGCTGATTGGCGTCCCAAGCGGCGCAGCAGCCGCAGGTCGGTCTCGAAGCCGGTGACCGCCAGCAGGAGCACGATCCCGAGCCACGCGATCGCCAGGACCAGTGCGCTCTCGATCTCCCCGCCCGGGAACAGGCGCTGCGCGAGACCTGGTGCGAGCCGTCCGAGGATCGACGGGCCGAGGACCAGGCCCGCGGCGAGCTCGCCGACCACCGGCGGCTGACCCACCCGCTGGGCGAGCGCACCAAGACCCCGGGCGGTTGCCAGCAGGACGGCGAGCTGCACCCAGAACAGGAGCAGCTCGTGTTCGCCGACGGGCGTGAGCACCGATCCCCTTCCCCGAGGGACTCAGGATCCGGGGATACCACACCGTACAGACGTTGCCCCACCGCCCGGCGCCGTGGTCGAAGTCCGCCTGTCCACCGACGTCAGCGTCAGCGCTGCAGGGCCTGGATGGCGGAGGCGAGGTCGGCGACGGCGATCACCGTCAGGCCGGCGGGGGCGGCCCGGCGCGCCTCGTCAGCCTGGGCGGCGGGTGCGATGAATATCTCGGCATCGGAGAGGACCGCACCGCGGACCTTCTCCGCGATGCCGCCGATCGGTCCGACGCGACCGTCGATGGTGACCGTGCCGGTCCCGGCGATGATCCGGCCACGGGTCAGGTCGGTCTGGTCGAACAGCTCGAACACCGTCAGGGCGAGCATCACCCCAGCGGACGGCCCACCGATCGCCGACCGGTCCTGGACCGCGATGCCCGCGGGGAAGTCGATGTTCTGGTTGACCGTGCGGACCAGGACCCCGATCCCCTGCTGATCGAGGCCAGGCAGGTGACCGACCGTGACGGTCACGGTGACCTCCTCGCCGTCGCGCAGGACCGTCAGCTGCAGGTCCTCGCCAGTTCCGGTTTGGGCCGTCCTGGTCGCCAGCTCGGCCGCCAACCGCACCGGCATGTCCCCGACGGCGACGACCACGTCACCGGGCTGCAGCGGGCCATCGGCAGGGCCACCGGGGACCACGCCGACCACCTCGGCGCCCTCTCCGTCGACGGTGACCTCGATACCCGCCGCACGCAGTCCGACCGCGGCCGCCACCCGGACGCTCTCTTCGAACAGCTGTCGCTGAGTCTCGAAGAACTCCTGCTCATCGATCCCGGGAGGGATGACCGCTTGCCGAGGTGTGACGTCCTGGTAGGGGTCGAGCATCGCCAGGAACGCCTCGACCGCCGTGGCTTGTCCGACCCCGACGGTGGTGAGCAGCAGCCGGCCGCTGATGTCGTCGACGGCCCCCTCGACCGCGATCGCTGGCCGACCGGCGTGCTCGTCGGGTGCCTGGTACACCGGGACCGCCGGGGTGGGCGCCAGGACGAACAGCGGGAGGGGAACCGTCCAAGCCGACGCCGCCAGCACCGCGATGGACAGCAGGAACACCAGCTTGCGCAACGTCAGCTGCCCCAGCCGTCGGTCGTTGCCCGTGAGGGTGCCGGGGTGTCATCGGGAAGGTGACCACCACGGCCGGTGCCGCGCCGCTGACCCCGCCGGCCGCCGCTCGCTTCACGGGACGCGGCGGCCTCGACCCGGGCGGGCGTGAGAAGGCCGACCAGCCGTCCTTCCTCGTCGACCAGGGCGAGTACCCCTTCCTCGGCCAGCTCGTCGCGCAGTTCCCGCAGCGGTGTCCCCGGACGTGCGGCGGCGACCGCGTCCCGCGGCCGCATCACCTCCATCACGCTGGTGCGGTCACGTCGACGGGGTGGGATGGCTTCGAGGTCACGCCGGACCACCACCCCGATCGTCTCGCCCCGCGCGCTGACGGGCAGGACACGGACCCCGGGGTCGTCGACGCGTTGCATCGCCTCGGCGACGGTCTGCGTGCTGGCAACCGGCTGGGGGAGGGCCCCTGCGACGTCACCGGCCGGCCGGCCGGAGAGCCGCGAGCGCGCGTCCGCGTAGCGCACTTCGCTGCTCGCCGCCTGGAACAGGAACCAGCCGATCAGCGCCCACCACAGCATCCCGAGGTTGCCGGCACTTGCCAGCCCCCACAGCCCGATCACGACGAACATACCGCCGAGGAACTGGCCGCTCCGTGCGGCGAAACGGACGGCGCGGCCGCGGTCGCCGGTCACCGCCCACACCGCCGACCGCAGGATACGCCCGCCGTCCAACGGGGCGCCCGGCAGCAGGTTGAACACGGCCAGCCCCAGGTTGATCCAAGCCAGGACGCCCGCCACGTCGGAGACCACGACCAGCCACCCGATCCCGGCGACGACGCCGCCGCCTGCTGCCGCCGAGATGACCCCCAGCATCGCGGCGATCACCAGGCTGACGTACGGGCCGATGGCTGACAGCGCGAACTCGTCGCGCGGGCGACGCACGTCGAAGCTCGTCTGGGTCACGCCGCCGAACAGGAACAGCGTGATGCTGTCGACCTGCACCCCGCGGTGTCCGGCTTCCAGCGCGTGGCCGAGCTCGTGGGCGAGGACGGACCCGAAGAAGATCAGTGTGGCGACGACCGCCAGCCCGATCGCGACGGGGAGCGGATGTCCGTAGCGTGAGCCGAAGAGGAACCAGAAGTTGAACGCGACGAGTAGTGCGATGATGACCCACGACGGGTCCACGCGGACGTCGACCCCGCCGACGGACCCGATCGTGAAGGCGCGGGGGAACACGGGGCGGACGCTACCAGCGAGCCCGGGTGGGCCGGCCGGGCTCCCCGTCCGAACGCTGTCGTGGCGGTTGCAAGCCGCAGTTATGGTGGCGCGCATGAGCCTGCTTGACACGATCCTTGAGCTGCTCGACCTTCGCGATGACGTGGGACTGCTCTCCGTCTACGTCGGGATCACCCCCGAACGGGCCGCGGAACCCAAGCCGGGGTGGCCGATCGCGATCCGCAACCAGCTGCGCGATCTCAGGCAGCGGGTCCGCGACGAAGGACCACACCAACGCTTTGTGGCGGTCAACGAGCGGATCGACGCGTTGAACGGCGAACTGACCCGGCTGTTGGACGCGTCGCGCCACGGGCGTGGTCGAGCGTTGTTCGCGACCGTCACCCGCGACCGGGTCGAGACGCTGTCGATGCAGATCCCGTTCCGCGAACGGGTGATCCTCGACCGCACCGCCTACGTCCGACCGCTGATCACGGCGCTCGACGAGGGCCGCGCGGCGGGGATCGCGGTGGTGCACCGGCGGGGGACGCGGCTCCTGGAGTGGAACCTCGGAGAGTGCCAGGAGCTGACCAGCGAGGAGTTCACCATCGGTGGGCGCCTGTGGCGGAAGAAGTCCGGACCCGCCCCCGCGCAGCCGCTCGACGCCCGCCCCGGCGGGCAGAGACGCGACGAGTTCGAGGAGCGCGTCCACGAGAACCTGCTGCGGTTCGTCCGCGAACGCGCGCGAGACGTCGCCGACGAAGCCAACAGCCGCGGGTGGGACCGGCTGATCCTCGCCGGCGATCCGCGGCTGACCAAGCCGTTCGCGGAGGAACTGCACCCCGCCGGCGGCGAGCAGCTGGAGGTCACCGACCTGTCCTGGGAGGACGAGGCCCCCAACGTCATCGCCGAGCAGGCGTGGGACATCTTCCGCACGTTGCGCACCGCCCGGGCACGGCGGCTGGTGGAGGACGCCAGAGACCGGACGCTGTCGGGCGGTGCCGGGGCGCTGGGCCTCCGCGACGTGTTGGACTCCCTCAACGAGGGCCGCGTCGACGTCCTGCTCGTCGACGCCGACGCGTCCTTCCGCGGGTACCGCACCGACGACGGCCTGCTGTACGCCGACGCGACGCACCCGGCAGCACGCGACGGCGTCCAAGAACCCCTCCTCGTGGAACGGATGATCGAGCGTGCGCTCGACACCAGCGCGAACGCTGTCCCGGTGGAGGCCGAAGCCGCTGAGCTGCTGCGTGACCACGACGGCGTCGCAGCCGTGCTGCGCTGGTGATGCACGCGCGGACATGAACGGACGGGCCGCACCCTCCAAGGTGCGGCCCGTCCGTCTGGGTGAGTCAGGCGGTCAGCGCACGCGTCGGCGCAGCGCCAGCGCCAGGCCCGCCAATGCGAGACCAGCGACGGTCGCTGCAGCCGGCCCACCGGTCCGCGGCAGCTCCCGTGCGGATGGGGTGGGAGCCGGGCCGATCACCTGAGGTGCGTCGAGCCGGAACCGGCCGTCCAGCGGGGCACCCACGCCACCGAACGCGTCGTCCTGGCCCGCCACGGGCCGGTCGAAGCACTGGGCCGTTGCCGCCACGTCGTCGTGGAACACACCGGAACCCGAGTTCTGGCTCACCTGGACGGTGATCGTCGCCGACCTGGTCTCACCGGGCGGGATCGGCCCGATGTCGTTCCACACGACCCGGTTGTTGCTGACCTCGCTGGCCTGCGGGTCGGTCCCGCGGACGTCCCAGGCCACGCCCGCGTCACCGGTGATGGTGTCTTCGACGCGCACGTTGCGCAGCTCGCAGGCGAAGTGGTTCAGCACCGTGATCGTGTAGACGAACGTGTCCCCGGGCTGGACCTGGTCGGGCGTCACGGTCTTGTTGACGGGGAGCGGGCACAGCAGGCCGCCCGCCGGGACGGTCGCGGCCACCTCCATGTGACCGACACGGATGTCGCCGAGCTCCGCGAGGCTCACGCGGACCACGTCCACGGCCGCGGAGACCGACGTGGCCGTGACCTGTGGCTGCGTGTCCGCGCCGCCACCGATCGCACGCGGGTCCTCACCGATCGCGATCTCCACGCCGGGGATCTGGTTGATCACCAGGCCCTCGTCGCCGAGGAGCTGCTGGGTCGTGACCGTGAGCACTTCCTCGATCGCGCCGCCCCCGCTCTGTCGCAGGAGCCGCAAGACCGGCGTCTCGGGCGACACGTCGCCCGGTCCGTAGTGCACGAACGAGCTGCCTTCGGTCCCGCCGGCGTGTGCCCGGAGCACCCACTCGCCGAGGAACTCCAGCGTGAGGACCTCCTCGCCGCCGAGGTTGATGCTGACCGGTGCGATCGTCTGGCGGTTCTCGGCCACCAGCGCCAGGGCGTTGCCGGCAGGTTCACCGTCGGCGTTGATCTGCGGTGCCAGGTAGTTCCGCGACAGCGACCACGAGACGTTGCGCTCGGGCTGGTCGGCCTGGGTGGCCAGGACCGGCTGCTCGAGGCCCTCCTGCTCCTGTCCGGCCTGCTCCTGGTCGAGGAGCTGGGCGTTCTCGGCGTACCCCAGCCCGTAGGAGATGTCGGCCCCCAGGTTCCGACATGCGTCGGGGCCGGTCGCGGGCGCGGCGAAAGCCTCCCCGCGGAGCGTCGAGGCGTAGGCGAGCGGGTCGGCGTCGACCGGCCCGATCTCGTTCACCACCGGTCCGGTCCGCGGCGGTGCGGCCGCCTCGGACAGGCCCGCCAGGCGGACCTGCGGGTCGTCGGTCCCTGCAGGCTCACCCAAGGCCGCGTCGAGGCCGTACCCGCGCCCGTAGCTGTCCTTGCCCGTCTGCGCGGGCTGGACCAGCGCCCCGTACTCGTTGGTCCTCTGGGTGGCGAGTCCCTGGCTGTCGACCGTCGCCCCGGAGAAGGCGACCTCGGCGTCCACGGCGCGCGTGTCCGCTGCGCGCAGGGCATCGGCGTGGATCACCGCCCCGTTGGAGTAGGCGGAGAAGGCCGCCTGTTCAAGCGGCACCTGCGCAGAGGCGCCCGGTGCCCCCAGCGCCAGCAAGGCGACCACCCCGGCGACCGCCGTGAGACGTATACGGAAACGTGAGCCCATCGTGAGTACTCCCTAGCTCGGGGCCGGGGTGAGGGGCGCCCCCTGGCCTCACCCAACTTCCACGCCATGCATCTGGGTGTACGGCGCACAAGCCTGTCAACGATCGTGGTGCTGGCTGGTTACGCGGACGACCGCATCGGCCGGTCGCCGCGGTCCGATCGTGGCCCGTACCGTAGACGAGTCGAACCCGCTATGGCCAGGACAGCCAGCTGCAGCGCGCTTCGCGGCGACAGACGCAGGCCCGGGGGGAGCCCAGCCCCGACCGCCGAGATGTCCGTTCCGTCGGCCGCGAACGCCGTCGGTCCGGCGGCCAGCAGCGGTGGGCCATCCGGCCACGCGGCGGCCAACTCGGCGGCGCGTTGGCGGACGTCCCCCAACACGGCGTACAGGTGGCGTCCCGGGCACGACGTGTTCGCGGCCGTGTCGAGGTGGCCGGAGACGACAGGGACCGTCACGGTCGACCCCGGTCGGTAGCGCGACAGCTTGGGGTTGACGTCGGTGGACGTCACCACGTCGGTCCATCCCACCGGGTCCAGGCCGTGGACGGCGGCTTTCCACGCGATCACCCGGGCGAGCCCCTCCAGGGCCGGAGCCGGGACCGGCTGTGTGTCGAAGTCACCGATGACCGACACGCCCACCGAGCGCTCGTTGAAGCCCGAGGCGTGAGCCCCGACCACGGGTCGTTCGACCCCGCCGGCGCGGCCTTCGAAGACGCGCCCGTACCGGTCGATCAGGAAGTTGTACCCGATGTCCGACCAGCCTCGTTGTCGCACGTGGAACAGGCAGATGGCCCGGACCACGTCGTCGGCCTCTTCAGGCGCGTAGTTGGGGAAGATCGCGGTGTGATGAACGTACGCCATCTGCACGTCGGTGGCGTACCGGGCCGGCGTGCGCGGCCGGCACTCTCCGTTGGGGTCCCATTGGCTGCGTGAGACGAACTCAGGGGTGGCCGGGGCGGCGTAGGCAGCGCCCGGACGACCGAGCGGGTCGTAGGCCAGGCCGGCGTCCCCATCCATGCTGATGCGTGTGACGTCCAGCGCCGGGGTGTCGCCGCGGACCCGGAACTGGAACGCCTGCACCTGGCCGAGCCAGACCGGCCCCGACGCGGTGTCGTGGTCACCATCGGCATCGACGTCGACCGGGAACCACGGGCCCCAGCCGCCGGTGTCACGCCCGCGGACCTCGACCTCGATCCCGGCCGTGGCGTCCCAGTCGGCACCGACCAGAACCGCGTGCTGCTGCACCGCCGGGGCGCGGTGCCAGCCGTCAGCGTCCGCCGCGGCCCACGTGTCGACCGTCAGCGACCGCACGCGGCTCGTGGGTGCGTCGCCGGGTGGGGACAGCCGTCCCGGCAGGCTCAGCGCGGCGACGACGGCCACCAGCGTGGTGACGCGGACGATCGTCCACCATCGCGTCCACGTCCGGGCGGTTGCCCGATCGGCCACGCGTCGCTCCCCCCGTCGCGGACCGGGCATGCTAACGGAGGGCGCATGTCGAGGCAGAGGACGGTCCCGCAGCGCCCGGCGTCGCCCGACTCGCGAGAGGCCACGGCCATGACGAGCATCGCCACGCTCACGCTGAACCCGGCGTTGGACAGCGCCACGCAGGTCGACCGGGTCGTCCCCGACGAGAAGCTGCGCTGCACGCGGCCCGAGGTCGAACCGGGCGGCGGCGGGATCAACGTCGCCCGGGTGGTGGCGCGGCTCGGCGGGAGCGCCGTCGCGGTCTACCCGGCTGGCGGCCCTCCGGGCCGCCACTTGCACGAACTCCTCGAGGACGAGGGCGTCGACAGCCGCCCGGTCACCGTCCGCGAACCCACCCGGACCAACCTGCACGTGTCCGAGTCGGACACCGAGTCCCAGTACCGCTTCGTGATGCCCGGCGGCAGCCTCGCCGAAGACGAATGGCGCCGCTGCCTCGCCGCGGCCACCTCGCTCGGGGCCGGCTACCTCGTCGCCAGCGGCAGCCTCCCGCCCGATGTCCCCGATGACCTGTACGCCCGCATGGTTCGCGAGGCGCCCGATGACTGCCGGGTCGTGGTCGACACGTCGGGGCCGGCCCTGCGTGCGGTCGCCAACGCCGGGGCGTACCTGCTCAAACCCAACGCCAGCGAGCTCCGCGACCTGTGTGGCGACCTGCGGGAGGAAGCCGACCTGGAGAACGCCGCCGAGGACCTCGTCGACTCCGGAGCCGCGGACGCGGTGCTGCTGTCGCTCGGTGCCGGCGGGGCGTACCTGGCCGTGCGGGGAGGCAAGGGCCATGCCCTGCGGGCCCCGACCGTGCCGATCCGCAGCCGGGTCGGTGCCGGCGACAGCATGGTCGGCGGGATCGTGACCGCCCTGGCACGCGGCTGCGATCTGATCGAGGCGGCGCGATTCGGGTTGGCGGCGGGCGCGGCGGCGGTGATGACCCCCGGCACCCAGCTCTGCCGCCGCGAGGACACCGAGCGGCTGTACGAACGCGAACAGCCCCAGTAGCCACCGCGAGGGTGGACCGGGTCGGTTTCAGGCCACCACGGCCAGCGGGACGAGCCGCTCGGTGTCAGTGAGCGCCCCGTGGTGGCCGACCAGCTCACGCTGCTGGGGATCGACGTGCTTCTGCACGATCGCGATCGCGTCGGTGGCGACCGCCAGCACATCCCCGATCCGCCCCCGGACCCGATCGGGGACGTGCGGGCCGTACCAGTCAGCCTCCATGGCCTCCTCCCGCGACACCACCGCGGCGACGGCCCCAAGCTGGGATCCCCACGCGGCCAGGACGCTGCTGGCCGCGCCGGGCTCCGCGTGGACGTGCCGGCATCGCGGCTCCCCAGCCAGCACCCGCACGCCCTCCATCAACTCCGGGTGGTCGCTCACCTCGACCTGCCGGGCCCGGGGGACATCGACCATCCCGTGGTCGCCGGTGACCACCAGGAGCGTGGCGTCGGGCAGCTCGTGCGCGAGCCGTGCGACGAGGGCGTCGATCCGCGCCAGCTCGCGGCGCCAATGTGGGCTGTTCACGCCGTGGATGTGCCCGACGCGGTCGAGGCCACCGTGGTAGGCGTACACCAGCCGACGTTCGGCGGCCGCCAGCGCCCCGAGCGTCAGCGTCACCAGGTCGGCGGGCGTGTCGGCCTCGATCTGCATGGCGCCGCGTATGATCGCCCGCGACAATCCCGATCCGGCGTGCTTGGACGGTCCGACCGCCACGGGACGTAACCCAGCGGCGGCGGCCCGCTCGAACACGGTCGGTATCGGCTGGAACACCTCGGGGACGACGGTCGCGTCCAAGTGCACCCGTGGTCCCACGCCGTGCAGCTTCCACGCCAGGACGTTCATGGGACGGGTGCGGTCCGGCAGTGCCACGGTCGCCCCGGTCAGGCCGTGCACGCCGGCAGGACGGCCGGTGCCGATCGCTCCCAGGCTGGCGGCGGTGGTGGTGGGGAAAGCCGCGTCGAGGGCGTCGGGGCGGGCGGCGCGGTGGAGGAACGGGGCCAGGTCAGCGTGGGCGGCCAGGGCTTCCCAGCCGAGCGCATCCACCACCAGCAGGCACACCCGCGTCGCCGACGGCAAGCCGATCACGTTGGGCTCGGCGGTCATCCCGACGGCGTGGAGCAGCGCACAGCCGAGGTCGGCCAGGGACGCCTGCCCGTACCGTGGCGCCGGCAGCGTGGCTGTCACGGGCACGCGACCTCCACACGATCCGGTACAGACTGAACGTAACAGTCGTTCACGGCTGTTCGGGTCGGTGGACGTGGACGGTGATGTCGTCGGCTGCCCGGATGGCGTCGACCAGCCGCTCTTCGCGACGCACCCGCGCACCCGGCCACACGACCGACCGCACCACATCTCCTTCGACGACGGCGCCCTTCCCGATCACGCTCTCGCCTCCGGAGGCGACCAGGTTGGCGGCGAGATACTCGGCGGGGGTGCCGCAGTCGAAGTACGGCACAGTGCTGTCGACGAGGTCGAGGCGGCCGGCCTCGGCGTGCGGCGCGAACACGCCCTGGTACAACCCGAGCCGCTCGGCGGGGAGGTCACGGACCACCGTCCACGGCAAGACAGCCGCCCCGCAGTAGCGCCGCCCGTCGAAGTCGGCCCGCTGGAGATCGCGGACGGTCAACAGCCGCGCCCGCGTGCGGTCCCAACCGGCCACGAAGCCGTCGAGGTCGTGGGCGTGGTAGACGTCGACGTTGAGCACGAGCACGTGTCGCCCGTCGATCCAGGCGCGCAGCCGTCCGAGCGCACCAGCGGTCCCCAGCGCCTGTGGGGCCTCGACCGAGACGTGCACGCCGCGGGCGGAGAGGTGCGGTTGGAGCTGGTCACGGCCGTGGCAGACGTTCACGGCGACCCGCTCGACGACCGGCTGCAGCCGGCCGAGGGCCCGGTCGACCAGCGGGACGTTGTTGACCGGGCAGAGCGCCTTCGGGCGGACGTGCGTGAGCGGTCGCAGGCGCGTCCCCGCACCCGCGGCCAGCACCACCCCGACCAGGTCGGAGGTCAAGCGGCAGCCTGCTGCGAGGGACGGGCACGTTCCTCGTCGACCTTCCGACGGCCGACCTGGACCAGACGCAGGGTCGTGACCAGCCCGACCCCTCCGATCAGGTTGCCCAACACCGACCAGGCGAAGACGCCCAGCCAGTCCAGGTAGCCGAACGGTGCGCCGACGTGCAACGCAGCGAACATCTCCAGTGATGTCACGATCGAGTGCAGCATCGGCGTGCCGGCCAGCAGGAACGCGGTCACGATCCCAGCGGTGAGCTTGCCGAGCATGGACCGGGTGCCCCGTTCCATCCAGGTCATCAGCGTCATCGTTGCGCCGGCGAGGATGGCGCTGGCCAACGTCGTGGCGCCGATGCCCAGGTCGGGGTAGTGCTCACCGGTCTCGATCACCACCGCGGCCTTGTGCAGGCGTGGGACGGCCCAGATGACCAGCCCCATCATCACCCAGCCGCCCAGCAGGTTGGTGACGGCCGTCCCGGCCCACAGCCGCCCGACCGCCATCCAGCGCGCGTTGTGTGCCACCACCGCCGTGATCGGGACGAGGAAGTTCTCGGTGAACAGCTCGCTGCGGGCGAGGATCAGCGCGATGAACCCGATGCTGAAGGCCAGGGCACCGAGGAGCCGGCTGCCGGTCGCCTCACGCACGATCAGCAGCGCCAGCACCCCGAAGCCCAGGTCGATCCCGCCGACCGCGCCGGTGGACAGCAGCGACGCCCAGGATCGGTGCAGCCGCTCGACGCCCTCGGCGACCGACTGCTCGAAGGTGGTGTGGACGGTCTCCTCATCCCGCGACTCGGACTCGACCGTCTGCTGCTCCGCCATCGCCTCCCCCACGTCCGCTCCCACGGTAGTGGCCCCCGGTCGTGACTTAGCCTGGCCGCGATGGCACAGCGTGCGGTGATCGTCGACCTCGACAGGACGCTGGCGTCCGTGGCCTGGCGCGTGCACCACGTCCGTGGCCGTCCGCGGGACTGGCAACGGTTCTTCGCCGGCATGGGTGAGGACGCGCCGGTCCCGTGGGTGGTGGAGCTGCTCCGCGCTGACCACGGCGACGCCGAGAAGCTGATCGTGACCGGCCGTCCCGACGACTACCGCCAGGTCTGCGAGCGGTGGCTCGCCGAGCACGACGTCCCCTACGACCAGCTGCTGATGCGCCGCGGCGGCGACTTCCGCCCCGACCACGTGGCCAAGGCCGAACTGTACGAGCGCCACATCCGCGACCGGTTCGACGTCGCGTTCGTCGTCGACGACCGCCCCGCCGTCGTGCGGATGTGGCGGGCGCGTGGGCTGCACGTCGTGCAGCCAACCGACCCCGGCCTGGCGCCGCTGCGCGCATCGGCGACCTGACGCCACCGCCACGACGTCAGGTCAGCGGCAGTTGCGGCTGGTGTAGTCGGCGATCCGTTGCCGTGCCGGCTCGGCGTCGGCGTGCGGTCGGTGCTGGTCGGCGACGACGAGGCCGACCTCGTCGCGGAGCTCCGCCGGGGCGTTGGCCAGGAGCACCACCTGCACGTCGTGGTCGTGCTCGCCGGCCTGCGTGCCGTCTTCGTGGGGGTGGTCGCCGCTGGGATCAGCATCGCCGCGGCCCTGCTGAGCCTGCTGGGTGTACACGTCCCAGGCGTCACAGAACGCCTGGGACGAGGTGTTGGACCCGCCGCACGCCACCGACGCGGCCGCGACCACAGCGACGATCCAGCGCATCACGTCACGCTCCGCCGGGGTCGACCGGCAGTTGCACGGCCTCGGTCGGTGATGGCGAGGGGCTCGGCGTCGGCGTCGGTGATGGAGACGGTGACGGGGTCGGTGGCTCCTGGGGTCCCTCACTGACCACGATCGTGACCTCCGAACCCTTGCGTGCGGGCTGGTTACCGTCGGGGTTCTGGCGGATCACGCGGCCGCGGTCCACGGCCGGGTCGAACTCGCGGACCACGAGCGGCTTGAACTCGCGCTCCTCGAGCTGGAAACGGGCCTCCGACTCGGTCTGCCTGACCACGTTGGGCACGATCTCGGTCTCCTGACCGGCGCTGACGATCAGCGTCACGGTGGAGTTCTTTGGTACCCGCTCCCCGCCGGGGGGGTCGGTGCCGATCACCCGGCCGCTGGGCACCTCGTCGGAGAACTCCTTGACCCGGTCACCGACCGACAGGCCAGCCTCCCGGATGGTGGCGATGGCGTCCTCCTCGGCCGAGCCGGCCACGTTCGGCACGGTCACCGGCTGCACGCCTCGCGACACGGTCAGCACGACGACCGCGCCGTCCTCCACCTCGTCGCCGGGGGCAGGGTCCTGATCGACCACGTGCCCGTCCGGGATCGTGTCGTGGTAGACGCCGTCCGCTGCGGTTCGCGGCGTCAGCCCGTACGCCTCCAAGGTCCCGTAGGCAATCGCGATCGGCTCGCCGATGACCCTGGGCACGGTCCGTGTCAGCGTGGCGTCGCCGCTGAGCAGCGAGGCCAGCAGCCACAACCCTCCGGCGAACGCCAGGACCGTGAAGATCCCCAGCGCCAGGTAACCGAGCGTGCGCCGACGGCGCTGCTGTGTGGCGGTCGGCGGGGGTCTGCGCGGGGCGAGTTCCGAGTCGATCACCGCGGTGTCGTCGGGCAGGAGCACGGCGGGAGCCTCGACCGACTCGCCGGCGTGGGCCCGCACGAGGTCGTCGCGCATGGCCTGCGCGCTGGCGTAGCGGTTCGCCGGGTTCTTGGCCACCGCCTTCATGGCGATCGCCTCCGCCGCCGGGGAGACGTCCGGGTTCCGCTCGCGGGGCGGGCGGGGCTGCTCCTGGACGTGCTGGTAGGCCACGCCCACCGCGCTGTCTCCCTGGAAGGGGGGGCGGCCGCTGAGCATCTCGTACAGGACGATGCCCAGGGAGTAGATGTCCGAGCTGGCGTCCAGGCGGGCGCCCTGTGCCTGCTCCGGCGAGAGGTACGCGGCCGTGCCGAGCACCGCGGCGGTCTGGGTGACGGTCTCGGCGTCGATCGCCCGCGCGATCCCCAGGTCCGTGACCTTCACGTCGCCGTTGTCGTCGATCAGGATGTTCCCGGGCTTGATGTCACGGTGGATGATCCCCCGGCTGTGGGCGTACGCCAGCGCCGAACAGACCTCGGCGCACACCTCCAGTGCCCGCTCCTCGGTGAGCCCGCCGTGCGCCATGATCTGTTGCAGCGAGCGGCCCTGGACGAGCTCCATCACGATGAACGGCAGACCGTCGTGCTCGCCGGTGTCGTACACCGCCACGATGTTCGGGTGGTTGAGCGCTGCGGCCTGCTGGGCTTCACGGCGGAAGCGCTGCTGGAAGTCCGGGTCGTCGTGGAAACGTGCCGACAGCAGCTTGACGGCGACGGGGCGGTCGAGGACCTCGTCGCGCGCCGCCCACACCTGGGCCATGCCGCCCCGGCCGATGGGTCGATCCAAGCGGTAGCGGCCACCGAGCAGGAGTCCCGCACCGGGCACGGCGGAGCCACCACGGGTCTGCGAACTCACGATCCGGCTCGTTCCACGTCGGATGGCGGCGCAACCGTATCAGCACGCGCTGCTGCGGTGGCTGCTCCGGGCGCCCTGGACCCGCCGGGCGGTCGCGCGACGTGAGCCTGGAACGCCCGCCCGCGTGCGCCTACGTCTGGCCTGGCGGCTTGTCCGCCTGGCCTGGCGGGTCGCCTCCATGGCCGGGTGGTTCGCCTCCCTGACCTGGCGGCCGCACCGGCGCGTTCGCCGGTGGTCCGCCGGGCTCCTGTTGCGGAGGCTGGTCCGGCTCCGCGACCGGTTCCTGCGTGTCTGGGTCCGGCGGCTGGCCCGGTTGCTGCCCCGGTTGGTCCGTGACGTCAGCTGGTGCGGTCGTGTCCGGCGGTCGGGCGGGGGCGGTGGTGGCCGGCCCGGGCGGTCCCGACGAGATCGTCAGCTGCACCACCGTGGCCGGCGCCACCTGGTCTCCCGCGCCAGGCTGGGCTGCGACGACGTGTCCGGCGGGGATGTCGCTGTGGGGTTCGTCACCGGCCCGCCGACCGGACAGACCGTTGGCGTCCAGACGTGCCAACGCGACCTCCAGCGGGGCGCCGACGACGTCAGGGACCCGCACCACCTCGACGCTCGGGTCCTCTCCGGTCGTGATCAGCAGCGCCGCGATGGTTGCCGCAGCCACCATCAGCGCCGTCGCCACCCAGGCCAGCGACGCCCGGCGCCGCTCGTCGCCGTCACCGTCGGCGGGGGCAGCAACCGGTTCGCGCGGGGCGGTGTCGCCCACGCGGTCGAGCATCCGCGCGGCAGCGTCACCAGCAGCCCCGGCTGCCGCGGCGCGCGCGGCGGCGTGGTCGGCCACGACGGGTTCGCCGTGGCGCACCGCCAGAAGGTCGTCGCGCATGGCCTCCGCCGACGGGTAGCGGTCGGCGGGGTCCTTGGCGAGGGAGGTCAGGACGACCGCCTCGAGCTGCGGCTCGATGCGGTCGGTCCGGTCACGTGGCGGCACGGGGGTGTCCGACACGTGCCGGAGCGCGACCTGAATCGGGGAGTCCCCCGTGAACGGTGGGCTGCCGGTGAGCATCTCGTACAGAACCGTCCCCAGCGAGTAGACGTCGGAGCGGGCGTCGACCGGGGCGCCCTGGGCCTGCTCCGGTGAGAGGTACGCAGCGGTGCCCAGCACGGACGTCATCGCCAAGGTGTCCCCGCCCACGGCATGCGCGATGCCGAAGTCGGCGACCTTCACGGCGCCGTCGTCGGCGACGAGGATGTTGGCGGGCTTGATGTCGCGGTGGACCAGACCGGCGTCGTGGGCAGCACCCAACGCGACGCACACGTCGGTGCAGATCTCGAGCGCACGGTCGGTTGCCAGTCCACCGTCGATCAGCGCGTCGAGGGATCGGCCCTCCACCAGCTCCAACACCAGGTAGGGCCGCCCGTCGTCCTCGCCGTAGTCGTGCACCGCGACGACGTTGGGATGGTTCAACGCGGCGGCTGCGCGCGCTTCACGTTCGAAGCGGACCAGGGACTGCTCGTCGTCCGCGAACAGCGGCCGCAGGACCTTCACCGCCACCTCACGGTCGAGGCGTTGATCGTGGGCGGCGAAGACATGGGCCATGCCGCCGCGCCCGATCGGTCGCTCCAGGCGGTACCGGCCGCCCAGCACCTGGCCCATCCAGGCCGGGGGAGGCCCCGGCCGCGGTGACGGAGGGGTCACCCGCCGGTTCGCTGCAGCGCAGCGGCCATCACCGCCCGTGCCATGGGAGCCGCCAACCCGCCACCGGTCGCGCCCTCCCCGGCGTTGGGCAGCACCACCCCGACCGCCACCCGTGGCACCGGCGCCCCGCCACCCGGGTCCGGGGTCGCCGCGAAGCCCGCGAACCACACGTGCGGGGTGATGCGCTGGCCGGGGTCGGCCGTCCCGGTCTTGCCCCCCACCGTCGCCCCATCGATCTGGGCGCGACGACCGGTGCCGTCGCGGACGGCGCGCACCATCAGGTCGCCGAGCTTGGCAGCGTTGTTCTCGGTCATGGCCTGCGCCGTGAACGCCCCGTCGATCCACGGGCCGCTGTCGGCACCGCGGACGCGTCGGCCGCTGCGGTCGAGGACCTCGGCGACGACGTGCGGGCGCATCAGGACCCCCCGGTTGGCGATGGCCTGCACGACCATCGCCGTCTGCAGGGCGGTGGCCTGCACGTCGAAGGCGCCGAGCGCCGCCTGGGCGGCCTGCGGCGGGTCGAGGTCGTCGGGGATCACGCTCTCGACGACCGGCAGCTCGTAGGGAGGACGACGGTTGAAGCCGAACTTCTCCGCCTGTTCGACCAGCGCGTCAGCGCCCAGCTCGACCCCCAGCCGGGCGAAGACGGTGTTGCACGACACGACCAGCGCCTCGGCGAGCGTGAGCGTCCCCCCGCCACGGCACGTCCCGCCGCCGTAGTTGCGGATCGCG
This sequence comes from Actinomycetota bacterium, assembly GCA_019347675.1. NCBI lineage: Bacteria > Bacillati > Actinomycetota > Actinomycetota bacterium. Next base: position 34,578 of record JAHWKW010000017.1, read on the forward strand.
TGGGTCGTCCCCGGCGGGCTGTAACTGGGGACGTCCTCGAACGCGGTGTCGACGCTGAAGCCGTGTTCGAGCGCGGCTGCGGCCACGACCAGCTTCATGGTCGAACCCGGCTGGTAGCGGCGCTGGGTCGCCCGGTTGGCGAGCGGCTTGTCAGGATGGTTCTCCAGCTGCTGCCAGTAGGTGCGGATCTGCTCCGGGTCGTGGCTGGACAGCAGGTTTGGGTCGTAGGTCGGGTTGGAGACGTGCGCCAGGACCGCACCGGAGATCGGATCGAGTGCCACGATCGCGCCGGGTCGGTCGCCCAGTGCGTCGTGTGCCGCCTTCTGCGCCGCGGGGTCGACGGTCAAGCGCACCACGTTGCCCGCCGGGTCCTGAGCGCCGAGCAGCTGCGCCAGGTTCTGTGCCAACAGGTCGGTGGGGGTCCCGGTCAGCATCTCGTTGAGGGCCGCTTCCAGCCCCGCACGCCCGAAGATGACCGAGTAGTACCCGACCAGGTGCGCGTACAGCCTCGCCGGGTCGTACCGGCGCAGGTACTTCAGCTGGTGGTCTGTCTCGACGCTGAACGCGATCCGCTCGTCGCCGACCACGATCGGCCCGCGCTGGATCTTGTACTCCTGGAGGAGCAGTCGGTGGTTGGCGGGGTGGTTGACGAACTCGTCGGCGCGGATCAGCTGGATGACGTTGAGGTTGACGAACAACGCACCGAACAGCACGAGCATGACGGTGGCGACGCGACGCACCTGGCGGGTCACGACGGGCTCCGGCGGGCGGCGGCGCGTCCGATGCGCGCCGTGCGGCGGGCCGAGTCACTGACCCGCAGCAGCAGCGCGATCAACAGGTAGTTGGCGATCAGGCTCGAGCCCCCGTACGAGACGAATGGCAGCGTGATGCCGGTCAGCGGCACCAGCCGCGTGATCCCACCCACGATGACGAACACCTGCAGCGCCAAGATCGTCGACAGGCCCGCGGCCAGCAGCGTGCCGACCTCGTCGGTGGCGGTCAGCGCCGCCTTGTAGCCGCGAGCGACCAGCAGGACGAAGCACACCAGCGCCGCGGTGGTGCCCAACAGCCCCAGCTCCTCGCCGAGCACCGCGAAGATCGCGTCGGTCGCCGCGGCGGGGATGTCGGGCTGGCCCAGACCCAGTCCCGTGCCGGTCACTCCCCCGGTGCCGAGCGCGAACAGAGACTGCACCAGCTGGTAGGCCTCATCGTTGATCCGTTCGGGCGCCCACGGGTCGAGCCAGATCGTGAAGCGCTGCCGCACGTGACCGAACGTGGCGTAGGCCATGGCGCCGGCGGCCGCGAACGTGGCGATCCCCACCGACGGGTAGGCCAGACGCCCCGTCGCGATGTACAGCATCGCGACGAACACCCCGAAGAACAGCAGGCTGCTGCCGAGGTCCCGTTGCGCCACGAGGATCGCCACCCCCCCCAGGGCGGCCACCAGGACCGGAGCGAGGTGGCGCACGGGCGGCAGCAGCACCGGACCGATGCGGGTGGTGGCCACGGACAGCAGCGCGCGCTTGTCCTCCAGGTACCCGGCGAGGAACACCACCATCGCGATCTTGGCCAGTTCACCCGGCTGGAACGTCACCGGGCCGAGGTCGACCCACAACCGGGCGCCGTTGATCTCCCGCCCGATCTCCGGGGTCATCGGCAGCAGCAGAAGGACCAGCGCGGCGAGCCCCGCGGTGTACCGGTAGCGGGCCAGCTGGCGGTGGTCGGTCACCGCCAGCAGCGTGAGCGCGAACAGACCGATCCCCACCACGGTCCACGTCGTCTGGGCAACGGCGAGCTCCGTGTCCTGCGCGAAGTCGACGCGCCGCACCAGCACCAGGCCGAGGCCGTTCAACAAGAACGCCACCGGCAGGATCACCGGGTCGGCAAACGGGGTGAGGCGACGCACCGCCAGGTGAGCCACCACGGCCAGGGCGGCGAGGGCCCCGCCGTAGGCCAGCGTCCCGGTCGGCAGGTCGCCGGCAGCCGCCACTCCCATCAAGGCGTACGCGCCGAGCACCACGACCAGCGCCAGGAGGAGAAGTTGCCGCTCCTGGTTGCGCGCCTGCTCGGCGATGGAGGTCCCCGAGCCGCCGTTCACAACGCGGTCGGGGTCGGCGTCGGCGTCGGTTGACGTTGTGACCCTTGCGGCGTGGCGCGGCTCGGGGCGTTGTCGACGATGTAGCGGGCGTCGAGCAGGTCGGCCGCCGGGATGCCCTCCTCCAGTTGCCGGACGTACCAGGGGGGGACGTCTCGGACGGTCAGGTCGGTCGTCTCCGCCACCCAGGACATCTCGATGGGACCCAGCTCGGCCGGGATGCCGTGGTAGATCGCGACGCGCTCGGCCTCGAGTCCGACGAAGAACGAGCGCGACAGCAACCACCAGCCTCCCAGCGCAGCCACGACGATCAACGCGATGACGGCGCCGATCACCGCTGCGACCCGCTGCGCTCGCCCGGATCGGGTGGCCTCGTCGGTGGTCCCGACGGCGCCCGGCAGCTGCCCCCCGAGCGTCCCCAGATGGCCCAGCCGGTCCGCCCAGTCCTCCTCCAGACGTTCGGCGTGGGTGTCGGTCCGGATCACCTTCGCCGTTCCGTCGTCGGAATGGAGCCCGCCGTAGCGCAGCAGCACCACCGTGATGTTGTCGGGACCGCCCGCTTCGTTGGCCAGGTCGATCAGACGCTGCACCGTCGTCTCGGGCCGGTGGCCGGCGTTCAGCGTCGCGAGGATCTGGTCGTCGGAGACCGGGCCGGTCAGCCCGTCGGAGCACAGCAGGACCTGATCGCCGTCAGCCAGGTCGATCGTGAGCGTGTCGACGTCCAGATCGACGTCCACGCCGATCGCGCGCGTGACGATGGAGCGCTGCGGGTGGTAGGCGGCCTCCTCCTTGGTGATCCGGCCTTCCTCGATCATGTGCGCCACCAAGGTGTGGTCGCGGGTCAGCTGAGTCACGTCGTCGTTCCGGACCAGGTAGGCGCGCGAATCGCCGACGTGGCCCACGTGCAGTCGCCGTCCCTCCACGATCGTCGCGGTCAACGTCGTTCCCATCCCGTGCAGGTCGGGCTCGTCCGCGGCCTTGCGGACGACCGCGGCGTTGGCTGCGAGAATCGCGTCGAGCAACGCGGCTTGAGCGCTGGCGGCGTCGGAGTAGACCTTGCCGTCGAGACCCTGGATCGGCAGCAGCGCGGTCGCTGCGGCGACGTCACCGGCAAGGTGTCCGCCCATCCCGTCGGCGACGGCGAAAACCCTCTCGCCGGCGTAGTACGAGTCCTCGTTGCGGGGGCGTACCCGGCCCTTGTGGGTGGCGGCTGCCGTCTCCAGGCGCATCACCGGCTCCCTTGCGAGCCGGTCGCCCGTCGTTGCGACTGTGGCCCCCGTTGTCTGACCGGTCGTGTGTTCGGAGCGGGGGTCATCGACGGACCTCCACGCGGGTCTTGCCGATCCGCACCTGGTCGCCTGCGGCGACGGGGGTGGCCTGGGACACCTTCGCACCGTTGAGGTACGTGCCGTTGGTCGACCCCAGGTCGCGGACGACCCAGCCGTCGCCGTTGGGGGCGACGATCGCGTGCTCGTCCGACACGTAGACGTCGTCGAGCGTCACGGTCATCCTCTCGCTGCGACCGAGGGTGACTGCTTCGTCACGAAGCGGGATGACGCTCGGCCGTCCGTCCGGGGGGTGAACAACGAGCTCGCGTGGTGGGCGGCGGTTGCTGCGCTTCGAGGACGAGCCGGCCACGGCCGGCCGGGGACTGGAGGGGCGGCGACGCGGACCGTAGAGGTCGGCGGTGACGGCGCGGATGGCCTGGACCAGGAACAGGTACAGCAGCGCCAGTAGGACCAGCTTGAGCAAGGTGAGCAGTGCGATCGGCACGGTCGGTGGTCACCTCGGGGCAGCAGGGACGGTACGCACGCGGTCACCCTTCCACGAGTTCAACGACGGCCTCGCCGAGTTCGATGCGGTCACCGGCGCGGATTGCCCGCTCGTTCGTCTCCGTGCCGTTCACGCGGGTTCCGTTGGTCGAGTCCAGGTCCACCACCCACCAGTCGCTGCCGCGCCTGACGAACGCGGCGTGCTGGCGGGACACCGTGGGTTCGTCCAGGTGGATGTCGCAGTCCGAGCGGCGGCCAGCGACCATCCGGGTGCCGGACAACCGGATCTGGGCGTCGCGCCCGCCTCCGCGCACGACGCGGAGCGACGCCTGCCGCCCCGGCGGAGGCGGACGTTCCTCGAGGTCGGTGACGGCTCCGGTGGCATCGGGGTCAACGGCCTCGACCCGTCCGGCCAGCTCGTAGGTGCCGTAGCCGACGTCGTCGGCCGGTTCGATGCGGACCAGGGCCGGCCCGCGGAGCAGCCAGTCGTTCTCCGCGGCCGTGCCCAACACGACCTCGCCGAGCTCCTTGCGGAGCCGCTCTCCGAACGTCGACAGTCGTTCGATGTCCTTGGGGTTGAGGCGGAAGCGGTAGACGTTGGGGACCACGACCCCATCGTCGGTGACGTGGCGGTTGGCGGCGGCGTAGCGTCGCAGCGCCTTGGCCAGCTCGATGGGTTGCAGCCCGGAGCGGAACGCGCGGGCGAAGAAGCCCTCGACGGCATCTTCGAGCCGACGCTCGAAGTCGTTCAGTACGCCCATCGGCGTCCTCACTGCGCCAAGGCGACGTCCACCAACCCGTGCCGCGGCCTCTGCCCGCACCGCAAGCTAGAGCGGACCCGGTCGCCCTCCGGGCCCGCCCCCTGTTCCCTCGATGGAACGCGCGACCCTATCCGAGACGCGAGCCGGCCACCTGTCCGAACGGGTAGCGGGCAGGCGACGCTGCGTCAGCGACGCGCTGACGACCGACCATCCAGTCGGTCACCCCGTCGCCACGCACGGTCGCTGTCCAGCATGTCGGCCGGTACGCTCCTCGTCCGGCGTAAGCCGTCCCGGGCGAGTGGCGGAATTGGCAGACGCGCACGGTTCAGGTCCGTGTCCCCGTAAGGGGGTGGAGGTTCAAGTCCTCTCTCGCCCACCTATCCTGACCTGCGGAAACACCAAAAGCGAGAGCCCCCGGTCTACGCCGGGGGCTCTTTTGGTCACGGTTTGGTCACGAAACGCCGAGGATCGCTGCGGCGGCCACCTCCGCGGCCGACTCGTCGTCGCCAACGAACACATGCGCGTAGACGTCGAGCGTGATCGCGACGCTGGCGTGCCCGAGCCGCTTCGACACGACGTGCGGCGACACCCCGGCTCGCAGGGCGGCCGTCGCGTAGCTGTGCCGCAGGCCGTGGACGCCGATCTCGGGCAGGCCGAGCGCGCGGCAGTGACGCAGGAACCACGTCGAGGCCCGGTCGGGGTGGATCGGACGGCCGTCCTCCCAGCAGAACACGAGCCCCCGGTCGGGGCGGGCTGACAACCCCTCCGCTAACCGCTCCGCGAGTTGACCCTTGCGGTGCCCGCGGAGGACCGCCACCGTCGAGGTGTCGAGCGCGATCGTCCGTTCGGCCGAGCCGGTCTTGCCGTCGGTGGACCACACCGGACGTTTGTCGGCCACAGTGACAGTCTGTGCGACTCGCAGCCGTCCGCCGTCGAGGTCGAGATCGGACCAGCGCAGTCCGAGGGCCTCGCCTCGGCGCAGGCCAGTCGTGGCGATTAGGTACCACAGCGCGTACAGCCGGTCGCCCTGGACGTGGGCGAGGAACGTGCGGACCTGCTCGGCCGGCCATGCCTTGTCTCGGGCTGCCTTCGAGCGTGTCGCTGTGCGGGACGGCGGATGCGCGAGGTCGGCCACGTTGCGGACGACGTGGCCCCGTTCGACGGCGACCTGCAGCGCCCGCCGCAGCATCGTGTGGACGTGCCTCACGCTTTTCGGGGCGAGCGGCCCGCCGTCGCGCCGCCCCGACCGTTCCAGGTCCCGGTACAGCGCGTCGATGTGCTCGGCGGTGAGCGCCTGCAGCTTGACGCCCCCGAGGCGGGGGATCGCGTACGCCTCCGCGCACGTGCGGTAGTTCTCCAGCGTGGTGGGTTTCACGGCGACGCCGGCGAGCCAGGCACGCAGGTAGTCGGCCAGTGTCTGCGGGGAGTGGTCGACGTGGCGGCCCTCGTCGGCAGCGGCTAGCGCCTTGCGTAGCTCAGCCTGTGCGTCGCGTCGGGTGGCGAATCCTCGACGTTTGGCCTGCCGCCGCCTCCCGTCCGCACCGGGCGGCAGGTCGTACACAACCTGCCACCGTCGGCCCCGCTTCGTGTCGTACGACCCGACCGAACCCCTCATCGTTTCCGCTCCTTCTTGCGACGTCGGTAGTTGCGCTGCGCTTGAGCGCGGGCGCAGCCCTTCGAGCAGTACATGACCCCGGTCGTGCGGTGCTGGCCCTGCGCGGCTCGGCCGCGCTGCCGGACGAACACCCGCCCGCACGTCTCGTTCGCGCAGACGTGGGTGGTCGCGTTCTCGGCGACGAGGTTCGCGAGCTGGAGCGCCGCAGCGGCGTACACGTTCGGCAGGCGTATGCCGGTATCCGGGTCGTCGGCCAGCCGCACATGGACGTGGAACGGCGCCAGTGCCGCGTTCAGGAACGACACCCACCGCCCCCAAGAGGCGTCACCCGAGGACGGCGGGGAGAGGCCGACCTCGCCCCAGGCGGCTGCGGGTCCTTTGCCCTGCGTGGCGAGCATCCAGTGGCGTGCGAGCGCCTGCATCGCACGAGCGTGGATCGCGGCGGCCTCGACCTGCACGAGCAGCCCCGGGGCCTCCCCGAGCACTTCGACCGCGTAGACGTCGCGGACGGCGGTGAGCCCCCGGTACGGCCCGGACCCGGACGTCGTTTCACTCGCCGGCAGGAAGGCGAACGGGTCCTCGCCGAGCGTGGTCAGCGGCCCCCATCGCTGGCTGAAGGCGACGACCGCCTCCGGGTCGTTCGCGTCGAGATCGCGCAGCTCACGGAGAACGAACTCATCGGGCAGTTCGACCATGTCCACGAACGCCCCGTAGCGCAGCCACCCACCGTCGACGTGCTCGACGGCGATGCGTCGGAGGGGCGGCACCGGGACGGGGGAGCCCGGCCAGTGCGTGAGACGAAATCGTGACAGGCCGTCCGTCATTCCATGCGCTCCCGGGGTGTACCGTTACGTCAGTTCGGGAAAGCGTACCACGCCCCCGGAACGAGCGGGACAGGAAGGACAGGAGATGACGACACCGAACGACGAACGACTGACCTACACGGTCGAAGAAGTCGCGCAGCTGCTCGGCGTGAGTAGGAACGCCGCCTACGCCGCTGTGGGCGCAGGGTTCATCCCGAGCATCCGGGTGGGCCGACGGATCGTGATCCCCAAGGTTGCGCTCGAACGTCTTCTTGAGCAGTCCGCCGACTCGACAGTCGTGGGCGCGTGAGCGCCCCGCAACGCAGGACGGCCACCGCCTCGCCAGCAGTGGCCGCCCCGAGAAGGGACCTGCATGTCCCCCACCACTACGAACCGTAGCAGGCCCTCAAGACGTGACCCCGCCGCGGATGCGGTCCGTCAGGTACTGCACGGCGACGACCTCGTGACGCTCGGCATCCGCGCCGATGGGCCGCTCGCATGGGCCCCGGACCCCGAACCGGCACCGACCAGTGCGGTGGAACGGGGCCGGCTGCGGGTTCTTGCCCGGCGGCGCGCCCGAGCGATCGACCTCCACCGGCGCCACGTCACCCAGCTCGACCGCGAGCTTGAGGTGGCGGGATGAGCGCCCGCGAGGTTTGTGCGGCGTGCGGCGGAACCGGCGACGATTTCGACGGCAACCCGTGCCCCGCCTGCGGCGGTACCGGGGAGGTCCCGCAGGCGCCGGCACTGGTCGTGACGGCCGCCCCGCCGCTTCCTACCCCACCCCCTGACGGCGAACGACCTCGCGCGGACGGCTGGGTGACCCCGGTACCGCTACGTCGGCGGCTGTCTCCACCGCCGTTCCCCGTCGACGTGTTCCCCGACTGGCTGGCGGCGATGGTGACCGCGACGGCGGAATTCACTCAGACCGACCCGGCCATGCCGGCGGCAGTCGCACTGTCGGTCCTCGCCGGCTGCGCGGGCGGGCGCCTTGAGGTCGAGGCCCGTCCCGGCTGGCGCGAACCGACCCACCTGTTCATCGCGACGGTCGCGCGCCCCGGCGAACGCAAAACGCCAGTGCAGCAGGCGCTGGTCCGGCCGCTGCGCGAAGCGGAGGACGCCCTCGTCGCGAAGGCTGCGCCGAAGGTCGCCGAGGCCGAGACGCGGCGCGAGATCGCCGCGAAGAACGCCGCGCAGGCCAAGGCTAAGGCTGCGAACGAGGACGGTCCCCGCCGCGACAAGCTGCAGGCCGAAGCGGTGTCCGCCGCACTGGCCGCCGAAGCCATAGACGTCCCGACCCTTCCCCGGCTCATCGCCGGGGACGTCACCCCCGAAGCGCTCGCGACCCTGATGTACGAGAACGCCGGCAAGGTCGCGCTCGTCGCCGACGAGGGCGGGATCTTCGACGTGCTCGCCGGTCGCTACTCCGCGATCCCCAACCTCGACGTGTTCCTCCAAGGGCACGCCGGCAGCCCGCTGCGGATCGACCGCAAAGGCCGGCCGCCCGAATACGTCCGCAAGCCTGCGCTCACGGTTGGGCTGATGGTCCAGCCGCAGGTGCTGCGCCAGGTCGGCGGCAACCTGACGTTCGCCGGCCGTGGACTGATCGCCAGGTTCCTGTTCGTGCTGCCGACCACGATGGTCGGCCGGCGCAGGGTCGACCCCGAACCCGTGCCCGAACAGGTCGCGCAAACGTACGGCCGCGTCGTTCGTGGCCTCGCGGAGACGCTGGCCGGGTGGACGGACCCGGCCGTCGTCACCCTGACCGGCGACGCGCAACGAGCGATGTTCGCGTTCGCGCAGGACGTCGAGGACCGGCTCGGACCCGGCGGTGACCTCGACCACGTCGCCGACTGGGCGGCCAAGCTCGTCGGCGCGGTCGTCCGGATCGCGGGGCTGCTGCACGTCGCCCGTCACCCTGACTCGTGTTGCAGGAGGCCGGTCGACGCGGACACGATGAACACCGCAGTTGACCTCGGCCGGGTGCTCACCGCCCACTACTTGTCGGCGGTCGATGAGATGGGCGCCAACCCCGAGGTCGACAAAGCCGAGTACGTGCTCGACGTGCTGCGGCGGATGGGTCAGGACCGCCCCGCCGACCGCCCCGCCGCAGCGGACGGTCCGCTCACCGTCACCGTCCGTGACGTGTTCACCCGCGCGTCCCGCAGCCGCCTGGCGACCGTGGACGACCTCGCCCCCGCACTCGACCTACTGGAAGCCCACGGCTACGTCCGGCGGTTGCCCGCTCCCGATCGTTCCGGGCCGGGACGCCCCCCGTCTCCGAGCTACGAGGTCAACCCCCTAGCACTCGCCGCAGAAACCGCAGTATCCGCAGAATTAGGGGTAGGGCACGGTCCGGCAGGACCCGACAGCAATTCTGCAGGTATTGCGGGTATTGCGGCAGGGTCCAGAGGTGTCGGAGGTGCGCCGTGACAACGTGGGATGAACGGCTCGAAACCGCCCGCCGCGCGGTCGACCTGCTCACCCGCCACGGCCCGATCGTCCCCACCCACGTCGCCGACCAGACGGACGCCGCAGCCGCCGAAGCGTTCGCCAGCTTCCGCCGGCTGGCCGGCCTCGCCCCCGACCTCACCCACCGTGTCCCGCGAGACGACGCCCGCGCGGCCCTGCTCGCTGCGTTCCTCGACTGCCGGGTCTGCCCCCACATCCGCGAGGACGCCCCCGAAGCGCTGTACGTCCGCCTTCCCCTTCGCCGCGCGGATTGCGCCCGCTGCGTCCGCACGATCCGCCGGCCACCGCCCGACGAGGACGACCGCTGCGACCTGTGCGGCACCCGCGGCGTCGTCACGTTCCGGCCGATCGCGCTCCACATGGGGCCACTGCTGTTCACCGGGGACCTGTGCCGGGGCTGCGCCCGACTGGTCATCGCCGACCTCGATGACGACGGCGGAGGCGCAGCGTGACCGCCCTCGACGCCCTCCACGCCGAAGCCGCCGCCCTCACCGAGCAACTGGCCGCGCTGCGCCAAGCCAACGCGGACGGCCGCGTCCCGCACCACGCCGTCGCCGTGGCCGAATACTTGCTGCAGCAGTTGCACCGCAGCATTGCCCGCCTCGAAGCAGACGAGGACGAGACCGTCACCAGGACAGGAGACACCACATGAACCGCCCCACCACCGCCACCGCTCTCGCACTCCGACACATGAACGACAAGGAACTCCGCGTGCTCTACGTCGCGCTGGCCAAGACACTCGACCCCGACGGCGACACCGACCTCGCCGAGGCTGCGTGGCTTTGGACCAAAGCCCGTGAGCTGACCGCCGAACTTCGCCGCCGACACCTCGCCCCGTTCGACATGACCACCCCACCCCAGGCCGACGAGACCCCCGACATCCTCACAGCCGACGACGCCCGCCGCCTCGCTCGCGAGTACCGCGACGTCGCCGCCGCGATGACGATGCGAGGTGACCTCCCCCACCTGCCCGACTGGTACTTGGCGGCGGCAGCCGAGCTCGACCACCACGCCCGCCGACGCGCCAACGAGCTGAACCAGCTCGACAAGCTCGACGCGGACCAGGCCGACGACCACCCCGACGACGACCACCCCGACGACCAGGACTAAGCCTCAACTACACCTGACGACACCGCAGCCACGAAGACCCCGCCTCACGGGGATGATCGCCCCCGCCCCGGCCCAACCCGGCTCGAAAAGTCTGGGTCCGACCCGCTCCTCCCCACCTGCGCCCCTCATTTCGATCGCGTACAAGCTGGGGCTTTGGTTGTGCGAGGTGCGCTTTTTGTGTGCGGGGTGCGCGCACGCGCCTTTACGCCGATCTACCGCGGTGCAACGCCGGTTCACCGCCGTCCAACGCCCGTCTACCTCGGTCGAGGCCGGCTCATCGCGGTCTATCGCCGGTGTGGCCGAGGCGGCGCGTTGAGGCGTGGTGGGACGCTTTACAGCGCCGGTTGAGACGGTATGGTGCTCCGTAAGGCAAGCCGCGATGAGCACTCGCCGACCCCGAGGGGGGTCGGCGTTTTTGCGTAGGAGGACCCGATGCCGACGTTCACCGAGCTGACCTCCGCGGTTCGCCGGGCCCACGCCGCGTACGACCAGGCCGTCGAGGCGGGCGCGTCGGCCGGCGACCTGGACCGGCTGGAACGTGACCTGCGTGACGCGGTCGCGGCCCGTGACGAGCGGCTCGCGGACGTGATGGATCACCTGGAACGCGTCGATGACCCGCCGCCGGCTGGCGGGACAGGAGGCAGCATGGACAGCACCGTGGCGGACCGGGCGGTCCTCGACCGCGAACAGCGTGTCGCGGATTGGGTGGCGGGCCGCGGGGTCGCGCCCGACGACCAGCGCGACCTGAGCTTCGGACGGTGGCTGCGCGGCATCAGCACGGGCGACTGGCGGGACGCCGAACGTGAACGTCGCGCGCTGTCCGAGGGGACCTTGGCGGGGGGCGGCTACACGGTGCCGACGGTGCTGTCGGCGGAGCTGATCGACAGGGCACGCAACGTCGCTGCGGTGTTCCGGGCCGGCGCACGGACGGTGCCGATGGACTCACTGACCGTGAACATCGCGAGGGTGGCGGGCGACCCGACCGCGTCCTGGAAGGCCGAGAACGCGGTCATCACGGACAGTGACATGACCTTTGAGCAGGTCACGCTCAAGGCCAAGACCCTGGTGTCCCTGACGAAGGCGTCCCGGGAGCTGATCGAGGACTCGATCAACGCCGAGGAGGCCCTGCGAGACGCGTTCGCCGCGCAGCTGGCGATCACGCTCGACAAGGCCGCACTGTTCGGCTCAGGGACGGACCCGGAGCCGCGCGGTGTGAAGAACACGACGGGGGTTACCAAGATCTCGGCGGGCGCGAACGGCGGCATCATCACGTACGACCTGCTGGTCGACGTGGTCACGACCGGGTGGAACAGCAACGAGGCAACCGCAGGTGCGGTCATCCTCGCGCCCCGCACCGAGCGCGGCGTCCTGAAGCTGAAGGACGCGAACAACAACCCGCTCACGCTGCCGCAGACGGTCGCCGACGTGCCCCGGTATGCGACGAACCAGGTTCCGGTGACCGAGACGCAGGGGACCGCGACGAACGCCTCCAGCGTGTTCGGGGGTGATTGGTCACAGATGCTCGTCGGGGTCCGTCACGGCCTTGAGATCGAGGTGCTCCGCGAGCGCTATGCGGACGCGTTCCAGCTCGGGTTCCTTGCGCACCTGCGCGCGGACGTCACGCTCGCCAGGCCGGCGGCGTTCACGGTTCTCGAAGGTGTCACCCCGTGAGATTGGCGGGGGACTGGTCGTTCGAGGGGCTGGTCCGGGAGGCGTGCGGCTACCCAAGCGAAGGAGAGGCAATGGCGAAGAAGGCCGAGAAGGCACGGGTCACCGAGACCGAGGTCGGCGGGGTCGAACGGGTGGTGGCTGACGTGCCGCTGCTGGTGGAACGTCCCGACGTGGGCGACGGGGTGTTCACGTTCGTGGCGGCGGGCGACCCGATCCCCGCAGGGCTCGAGGGGTTCGCGCGGCGTGAGGCGGACGTCCCGGAGGAGCCGTCGACTCCGACCGTCGCCTGACAGGCTCGGGGCGACCCGTCGCTGGCTAGGCGCGGGCGCCCCGGAAGGCGGGCGACCGTCGCGTTTTCACGGCCCTAGGGTTTCGCCTCCTCCGGGTCGTGGTCGCGGCGGCGTCCGCCCCACCACCCCGCGGTTCACTCGCTGTCGTCGTCGTGTGCGGCCGGCCGTCGTTTTCGCCGCCGCGCCGCCACGATCGCAACCACGTCCGGGTGCGCGGCCGGAAGGTGCGCCCTGAGCTTGTCGGCGGGGCCCCACCCGTCCGGGTCGTAGACGACCTCGCAGACGGGACACCCGGTCATCGGCCACGGCAGCTGCAGCTGGTCGCCGGAGGGTCGCGGCCGGGGCATGGTGCTAACCGTACCTGCCGTGCGTGGTCACGTCGCGGTCACGGTTTGGTCACGAACGGTGCGGAAACGCCTGGCAGTGGGCGGTATCCGAAGGGACGACATCGGTGTGTTTCCGCTGGTCAGCGGCACGGGGCGGTACAGGGTGGTAGTGGCCGGGACGCGCCTTGCACGGTTCAGGTCCGTGTCCCCGTAAGGGGGTGGAGGTTCAAGTCCTCTCTCGCCCACTTCATCGCTAGCGGGTCCTAGCTACCGGAATCCAAGCAGATAGCTCGATCCGCGACTCGCTGCACTCGGCTCGCTTCGCCCCCCTGTGGACCCGCTGTGGACCCGAAACGCGCTGCGCGGGCGCTTCATGACCGGCATCGTCCGGTTCCTGGCTGAGCGTTCCTTATGGTCCATGGTCCGCCCTCGAGCGAAAGGGTGGTCGGTGAGTCCTCGATGGGCGACCGTGGGTGGGGCTGGGCTGTACTTCTACGCCTCGGAACCACATCAGCGCCCCCACGTCGATGTGGTCGGCCCCGACTGGAACGCCAAGATCGCCCTCGACACGTTCGAGGTCCTGGTTAGCTCCGGCAAGGTCCCGCCGAAGGTGATCCGGCGCACCGTGGAGCTCCTACGCGAGCACCAGGACGAGGCGATCGCCGCCTTCCACGCGACCGGAGAGCATCGCTTCCCAGGTACCCTCGAGTCCGGAGAGAACGACCGTGACTGACAACATCGAACCACTGATCCGCGTGACCGGCGTCAAGGTGCTGGCCCGCTACATCGTCGAGCTCACCTTCGAGGACGGCAGCACCAAGGTCATCGACCTCGAACCGCACCTGTGGGGCGAGATGTTCGAACCGTTGGCCGAGGACTACGAACGGTTCCGTCAGGTCAGGGTCGATGATGCAGCAGGGACCATCGTGTGGCCGAACGGAGCTGATCTCTCCCCGAGGATGCTGTACGCCGAGTCGAAGGCGGTCACTCCCGTCTGACCAAGCGGAGCCGAACGTCAGGTCCCGTAGATCGCGGCGGCGGCGCGGTCGGCGGCGGCCTGGTCGTCCTGCTCGAACACGTGGGCGTCGATCGACAGGGTGATGACCCCCGAGGAGTGACCCAGTCGCTTCGACACGACCTCAGGGGACACCCCGGCTCGCAGGGCGGCCGTGGCGTAGGTGTTCCGACGGAACGCGCTGAAACGCGCTGAAACGCGCTGCGCACGGTTCAGGTCCGTGCCCCCGTAAGGGGGTGGAGGTTCAAGTCCTCTCTCGCCCACTACCCATGCCAGCCCGTACGCCGTTCATCCCGCCTCCCATCGCGGATCCGACCTGATGCAGCTCCCGGGTCGTCAGGCGTGGCGCGGTGGCCGCCAGTCACCTTGAGCTGGCCGGGCGGGAGCGATCACGGTGTCGCCTGCCAGTGCCCGTCGGAACTCCTGCAGCAAGCCGTGCAGCTGGTCGGTGAACCCGGTTCCGATCGTGTCCTTCTCCAGGTAGGCGAACGCCCCGCGGGCCTGTGCCGCTCCCCCTATCACCTGCTCGTCGAAGTCTGACAGCGCCACCACCATGGTCCGCGGCGAACGGGTCAGCACCTGTGGCATCGCCTCCAACCCGTCCATGCGCGGCATCCGTAGGTCGAGGAGGATCAGGTCGGGTTGGTGCTGGGCGACCGCGTCCACAGCCGCCCGCCCATCGGCGACCTCGGCAGCAAGGCGGAACCGTGCATCGCGGCTGAGGTGGCTGCGGACGAGGAGGCGCAGGTCGTCGTTGTCGTCGGCCACCACGACGGTGGCCGGAGCGTCGGTGTCGGGATGGTGGCTCACGGGACGACTATGACTATACGGAGGCGCGCACGCGATCGACCCGTGCCTGCAGGCGGTGCCGCGCACACCGGACCGGTCGGACGTCGGGTGATGTGGTGGCGGGCGGCCGTAACCTGCTACAACTGTCGTACCTCACAGCCGAGAGAGGGGATCTGATGTTGCGCACCCGTAGTTCTAAGTTGACCCGACTGTTCGTCGCCGGCGCCGCCGTCGGGGCGCTGGCCGCAGGCGCCGTCGCCTGTGAAGCCGAGGTGGAGGAGCCGGAGAACGGCGCCGAGACCGAGCTGACTCCGACGGAGACCGAGACCGAGGTCGAGGTCGAGACCGAGACCCCCGAGGCGCCGGCGACCTGATCGCTCGGACCGGGTCGTACCGACGACACCGGTCGTGCGGACAGCCGTCCCAACGGGCGGCGTTCGTGCGTCCGACGTCCCTCCCGCCGCGACACTGCGCAGGCATGCCAGTGGGGCCTGCTGTGCGGGAGGGACCGCGCGGAGCGGGGGCCGGACGGACCGTCCGTCGACGAGATCTGAGACAGGGGCGAGGATGGTGAGCTCGAAACTCATGCGCACTGCCGTAACCGGCGCGGCCACAGCTGCGCTCGCGTTCGGGGCGGTGGCTTGTGGCGGTGGCGGAGGCGGCACGGAGGAGACGGCGCCGCCAGAGACCACGACCGGCGGGGTGACGACTCCTGAGGCGACCGAGTCGCCGGCCCCCTGACCGGGCGACGTGACGACACGCAGGCCGCCCCGGCACCCGCCGGGGCGGCCGTTCTTCGTGACCGTTCCTCGTGTGACCGTTCTTCGTGTGACCGTTCTTCGTGTGACCGTGCGCTCCTTGCTTCCTCCTACCACAGTCGTAGGATGGGCCGGGCCCCGTGACGTGCGGGGCGCGGCCGGATGCAGTTCCCGCCGCGGACCGGACGCCGCACGCTGTGCGGACATCGACGAGCAGGAGGGAACATGGAGCGCACCAGATCGATGCGCATGGCGGCCGTGGTCGCCGTTCTGAGTTTGGGGCTCACCGCCTGCCCCGACGGGGAAGAACCGGATGAGGATGGCTTCGCGCCTGGACCCGGGACCCCGACCCCCACCGAAGAGGTGGAGGTGACCGGGCGGGGCGACGGACAGTTGACCATCGGCCGGGTCCTGCCGGAGTCGGGGTTCCTCGACTACCTGGGCGAATCGATGATCAACGCCACAGAGATGGCCGTCGAGGACATCAACGAGGCAGGCGGTGTGCTCGGCCGCGACGTCCGGCTGCTCGAAGAGGACTCGGGCACCGATCCGACGGTCGCCGGCCCGAACGTCAACAGCCTGCTCGCGTCGGGTTCCGACGTGATCGTCGGGGCGGCCGCATCGGGCGTCACGCTGTCGTTCCTGGATGTTCTGTTCCAGAACCAGATCGTCAACTGCTCACCGTCGGCGACCTCGCCGGAGTTCCTCACACAGCCCAACGCGGCGTTCATGTTCCGCACGGTGGCGCCCGATGACGCGGTCGCTCCGGTCATCGCCGACGAGATCGTGACACGCGACGGCCACTCCTCCGTCGTCATCGTCAACCGCTCCGACTCCTACGGTCAGAGCCTCGCCGACCTGGTGCAGGAGGAACTCGAGGCGCTGAACGCTGAGGTTCTGGCCACCGTGGAGTACACCGAGGAGGAGCAGACCTTCGACACGCAGGTGAACACGGTGACCGAGAACGACCCCGACGCGGTCGTGTTGATCGCCTTCCGTGAGGGCGCGACGTTCCTGCGCCGGCTCGCCGAGACCGACTTCGACGTGTCGGCCGTGTACGGAGCGGACGGCGTGTTCTCCGGGCGCCTGCCGGAGTTCGCGGCCGGCGAGGGCGGAGACGTCTCGATCCTCGACGGCATGAAGGTCATCGGTGCCTCCGGCTCGCAGGACTTCAACGAGCGCCTGAACGAGTTCCTGCCGGAGGAGGCCAAGAGCGAGTTCATCTACGGGGGTCAGTCCTACGACTGCGTGACGATCCTGGCCCTGGCGGCCGAGCAGGCCCAGACCGACGACTCGTCGCAGTTCGCCGACCTGATCCTCGACATCACCCGGGGCGGCGAGAAGTGCACCGACTTCGCGTCGTGCAAGCAGCTCCTCGATGACGGTCAGGACATCGACTACGACGGGGCCTCGGGTGAGATCGAGCTGCGCGAGCCCGCGGGCGAGGGCAACCTCGGCAACCCGACCGTGACCACCTACGCGGTGGCGAGGTACGAAGACGGAGAGCTGACGCCCGTCCGCTCCGAGCGCGTCGACCTCGACATCGGGGCGACACCGACGCCGCAGTAACGCCGTCCGTCGTCCGTCGAACGCAGAGGGGTCGGGGCGGGATGCCTCGGCCCCTCTCGTCTGGCCGCGTCTCACTCGACGCGGGACAGCGTGCCGAGGTAGAGGTCGATCACCTTCTCGTCGTGGAGCAGCTCCTCGCCGGCGCCGGTGTAGGCGTTTTGGCCCTGGTCGAGCACGTAGCCGCGGTCGCACAGTTGCAGGCAGCGACGGGCGTTCTGTTCCACCATCACGATCGAAACGCCGGCCTGGTTGATCGTCTGCACCCGGTCGAAGGTGTCGTCCTGCAGGTTGGGGGAGAGGCCGGCGGAGGGCTCGTCGAGCAGCAGCACCCGCGGCTCCATCATCATGGCCCGCGCCATCGCGACCATCTGACGTTCGCCTCCGGACAGGTCCCCGGCCCGCTGGCTGCGGCGGTGTCGCAGCAGCGGGAACAGCTCGCTGACGTACTCGAAGCGTTCCCGGAACGAGGCCGGTTGAAGGTACGCCCCCATCTGGAGGTTCTCCTCGATCGTGAGCGAGGGGAAGACGTTCCTGGTCTGGGGGACGTACCCGACGCCCCGTCCCACCAGTTCGTGGGGCGTCAGGGAGGCGATGTCCTCGCCGGCCAGGACGACCGACCCGGCTCGGACCGGGACGAGGCCGAAGATGGCCTTCACGAGCGTGGACTTTCCGGCGCCGTTGGGCCCGATGATGCCCACCAGCTCGCCGCTGTACAGCTCGAGATCGCAGCCGTTGAGGATGTCGACCTCGGGCAGGTAACCGGCGACGATCCCCTTGGCCTCCAGGATCGGTCGGCGGCTGTCGCTACGGTCGGCTGCCGAGTCGACCGGCTCGTCGTCTGTCACGATCGGCTCCTGTTCGACGTGTCTTCTCGGAGCGCGGACGGCGATCCCGAGCGCCCGTCTCAGCGGGCGGCGCCCGGCTGATCGTGGTGGCGACCGAGGTACGCATCGATCACGTCGTCGTTGTTGGCGATGCTGTCGGGCGGTCCCTCGGCGATGATCTGCCCCTCGGCCATGCACACGACCCAGTCGCTGATGTTCATCACGATGTCCATGTCGTGCTCGACGAACACGACCGTCATGCCCCGGCCGGGGAGCTGGAGCATGTGGTCGAGGAGGGTCTGGGCGAGGGCCGGGTTCACACCCGCCATCGGCTCGTCGAGCATCACCAGCCTCGGCTGGACCATCAACGCGCGTGCCATCTCCAGCAACTTGCGCTGCCCGCCGGACAACGTCGCGGCGTACTCGTGCCGCATCCCAGCCAGATCGAACCGCTCGAGCTCCTGGTCGGCGCGTTGTTCGATGTGCTGCTCCTGAGAAACCCAGCTGCGCCGGAACAGCGCCCGCCACAGCGTCTCGCCGCCCTGCCCGGTGGCGCCCAGCTTCATGTTCTCCAGGACCGTCAACCGCGACAGGACCTTCGTCAGCTGGAAGGTGCGCACCATCCCCGACTGCGCGACCCGGTACGACGGCCTGCCTTGGATCTCGACGCCGTTGAACTGCCAGGTTCCCCGGTCGCGATCGTCGAACCCGGTCAACAGGTTGAAGAAGGTGGTCTTGCCGGCCCCGTTGGGACCAATCAGGGCGGTGACAACCCCACGTTGGATCTCGAGGTGATCGACGTCGACCGCCACGAGGCCACCGAACTGGCGGTGCACGTCATCGACGACCAGGATCGGGTCGGGTTTGGAGACGCCCGGCTCCGCCGGCACGTCCGCGAGCGTCGCCGCGCGGCCGGAGGTGGACGTGGGTCCCTGCTCAGACATCGAGGATCAGTTCCCGTTTGCTGCCGAAGATACCTTGCGGCCGGTAGATCATCAGCAGGATGACAGCCAGCCCGACCAGCGCCAGCACCAGCGCCCCGATCGAGTCCTCCGTGGCGATGATCGGTGGCACCAGCCCCTGCGACGCGAGCTGGCGGAGCATCGATGTGACCCCGCTGAACAGGAACCAGAAGATCATCGTCCCGATGACCGGCCCGAACGTGGTGGCCGCCCCGCCGACGATCAGGATGGCGTAGGCGAAGAACGTCTGCTGCGGCCGGAACGTCAGGGGCGTGACCGCCGAGGTCTGGATCGTCAGCATGATGCCGCCCAGGCCGCCGATCGCCCCGCCGATCATCAGGCTCTGCATCTTGTACCAGAAGGCGTTCTTGCCGAGGCTGCGCACCGCATCCTCGTCCTCACGGATGCCGCGGATCACCCGTCCCCAGGGGCTGCGCACCAGCAGGTACACGAAGTAGGTGGCCGCCGCGACCAGCGCCCAGGTCACCAGCATCGACCACAGCTGGCCGTGCAGATACGACCAGTTACCGAAGACCGTGTAGCGGCGGGGGGTCAGCGGGTTGAGCTCGTAGAAGGCGTTCGCCACGTTGCGCAGCCCGAACGGCCCCCCGGTGAGGTCCCGGGAGGCGTTCGACCCGAACACCAGACGGATCACCTCTGCCGCCGCGATCGTGACGATCGCGAAGTAGTCGCCACGCAGCCGCAGGGTCGGCAGCCCCAGTGCGACCGCGAGGACCAGCGCCGCCACGATCCCGACAGCGATCCCCACCCACAGAGACAGCCCGAAGATCTGCACCGCGACGCCGACCCCGTAGGCGCCCACCATCGCGAACCCGATCTGACCGAAGTTCAGCAGCCCCGTGTACCCGTAATGGACGTTCAACCCGATCGCCATCAGCGCGAACCAGGCCGCCTGGGGACCGAACGCCTCGCGAAGCGCGTTGCCGGCGACGACGTCCCACTGCATCTGCCGTCAGCTCCTGTCCGCGTCGCCGGCGGTGATCGAACCCCAACAGCTGCCCGGCGTCACCCCAGCCGCTCCTTGCGTCCGAGGATTCCCTGGGGGCGGATCAGCAGGACGAGCACCAGTACGAGCAGAGCCCAAGCATGTTGAAGCTCTGCCCGTAGCCACACCGTGCTGACCTGGCTGACGATCCCGATCACCAGACCGCCGACCATCGCGCCGTACGCGGTGCCGAGACCTCCCAGGATCACCGCGGCGAACATCAGCAGCAGCAGACGGAACCCCATGGTCCACTCGACGGCGGTGACCAAGCCCTGCAGCACCCCGCCGATGCCGGCCAGCGCCCCGCCGAGGATCCACACCACCAGGATCACGCGGGCCACGTCGATGCCGGAGGATTCGGCCAGGTCCGGGTTGTCGGCCACGGCGCGCATCGCTTTGCCCATGCGGGTGCGCTCGATCATCATCGCCACGCCGACCAGGATCGCGGCGGACAGCGCCATGACGGCGAGATCGCGGGGCGTCGCGGCGACCGGTCCCCACCGGATCCGCTGCTGCACGGTGTACTGGGCGTAGGGCGACTGGCGGCTGCCGTACCACAGCACCAGCACGTGCCGCATCAGCAGCGACAGGCCGATCGTGATCACCAGGAACTGGAAGCCACCGACCCGTCGCTCGCGCAGCCGCGCGAACATGCCTGCCTCCAGGCCACCCGCGAAGACTCCGCCGACCGCCGTGGCGAGGATCGCGGCGAACACCAGGTGCAGCTGCGGTCCTTGGACGTTGAGGAACCACGCGACGATCGCGCCGAACGTCACGAACTCGCCGTGCGCGAAGTTGATCAGCCCCGTCGTCCCGAAGATCAGCGACAGCCCCACGGACGTGATGGCGATGATCAGACCGAACTTGATGCCGTCCACGAGCCGCTGTGCGAGAGACCGGAACGGGAAGCTGAATCCACCCGCCGCGCTCTCGCCCATCGGGAACAGGACGCGCCGACTGCTGCCGCGGACCGTGATGGTCGTGGGGTTGTTGTCGGGGTTCTTCAGGCTGACGTCCTCGGGGAGCGTGTCCTCGTTGATCTCGATCACGTAGGCCCCGCTGCGGGGAACGTCGACACTCCAGTCCCCGTCAGCGTCGGTCTCGACCGTCTCCTGGAAGCCGGCGTCCTCGCTGAACACGATCAGCTCGACCCCGTCGAGGGGTTGTCCGTCGGCTGTCTGAAGCGTGCCGAACACGCCGGGCTGTCGTTGGTCCTGCCGGTCGCCGCTCTCACCGCTCAGGGCGGCAGCGGTGGCCGTCAGCGAAGCCAGCACGATCATCACCGCGGCCGTCAGCCAACGCCGCACGGCCTGCCGAGGGATCGGACCCTCCCTTCCATCTGTGCCGCGGGGAGTCTAGATGTCGAAGGCGCCGTCGCTCGACGCGGCGCCGTGCTGGGTACCATGCTGTCCAGCTCGAACAGGGACGCCCCGGTGCAGTTATCGGACCAGCTGCTCGCCCTCCTCACGATCGTCTCGCTCATCGGCGTCGTCGTCCTCGGAAGCGCGCTGACGGTCGTCGCCCTCCGCCTGAGGCGCCTGCGCACCGGGTACGACGCTGTCCTCGACCCGGCCCGGCGCGAGGACCTCTTCGAGGTCCTCGAGCGCCGCTTCGGCGAGGTCGAGCAGTTGCGCGAGGCGATCGCGGTGGTGCACCGCAACACCGAGCATCTGCGCAGCCTGCTGCGTGCGGCCGTGTCGCGTGTCGGCGTCGTCCGCTACGACGCGTTCGACGACATGGGCGGGGCGCTGTCGTTCTCCGCGGCGATCCTCGACGAGTCCGGCGACGGGGTCGTGTTGTCATCCATCAACGGACGGACAGAGGCGCGGACCTACGCCAAGCCGGTAACAGGCGGGACGAGCTCCTACAACCTGTCGCCCGAGGAGGAGGCAGCGATCGACGCGGCGCTCACGGGCGAGCGCCAGGCCGTGGTCAACCCGCCGCGCCGCCGCCGTGGCCGCGCGGCGTCGTAGACCGCCGTGACGCTGGCGTACCTGGGTCCACCCGGCACCTTCTCCGAGACCGCAGCGCGGCTGGTCGCGGGCGCCGACGGCGATCTGGTCGAGCTCCCCGACGTCCTGGACGTTCTCCGAGCGGTCGCCGACGACCGCACCGCGCGGGGCGTCGTCCCGATCGAGAACACGCTCCAGGGCCCGGTCAGCGTGACCCTCGATGCGCTCGCGTTCGAGGTCGAACTGCTGATCGAGGCTGAGCTGGAGCTGCCGGTGCACCTGGTGGCAGCCGTCCGCCCCGGCGTGACGTTCGACGAGATTGTGACGGTCCGCTCGCATGACGTGGCCCTGGCCGCCTGCCGACGGTGGCTGTCGGCGAACCTGCCCGACGCCGAGCGGATCGCCTCGACCTCGACCGCTCGGGCCGCGGAACACGTCGCCAACTCGGACGCTCCCGAGCTGGCGGTGGTCAACCAGCTCGCCGCCGAGCGGTACGGCCTTGACGTCCTGGCCCGCAACGTCGCGGACCGGGAGGGCAACGTGACCCGCTTCGTGGTGGTCGGCCATCGTCTGCCACGCCCGACGGGGTGGGACAAGACATCGCTGGTGGTGTTCATCGAGGAGAACCGGCCGGGCGCGCTCCTGCAGCTGCTGGAGATCTTCGCCGAGCGCGATCTGAACCTGACCAAGATCGAGTCGCGGCCCACCAAGGAGGAGCTGGGCGAGTACTGCTTCTTCGTCGACGTGGAGGGTCACCTGGCCGACGAACGGGTCGGTGACGCCCTCGCCGCGGTCAAACGCACCCACCGCGAGGTGAAGGTGCTGGGCTCCTACCGGCGTTCGGGAGCGCGCCAGCCGGAGGAATCGCAACGCATCGCCGCTGACGACGCCGCGTACCGTGAGGCGGCTGAGTGGCTGGCGGAGTGGCGCGAGCGCATCCGCCGCTGACGCGGTCGCCGTGTCGGTGACGCGGTCGCTGCCGCGGGGGCGCGTGTGGCGTAGCCTCGCCCACCGTGATCGACGTCCGACTCCTGCGTGACGATCCCGAGGCGGTGATCGCGGCGCTGGCGCGCCGTGACATCGCCCGCAGCGACGTCGAGCGCGTGATCGACCTGGACCGCCGTTGGCGGGAGGTCACCGCCGAGGTCGATGGGCTGCGCGCCCAGCAGAACGTCCGGTCTCGGGCGATCGGGACCGCGCCGGCGGAGGAGCGCCAGGAGCTGATCGCGGCTGCGGCTGAGCTCAAAGAACCGTTGCGTCGGGCGGAGGAGGAACAGGTCGCGGTCGCCGAGGCCCGTGACGAGGCCCTGGCCGCGATCCCCAACCTCCCGCATCCGGACGCGCCCGCCGGTGGCGAGGACGACAGCGTCGAACTCCGCCGCGAAGGGTCCAAGCCGGAGTTCGACTTCGGTGTCCGAGACCACGTCGAGCTCCTCGAACCGCCGGGTGCGCTGGACCTGGCTCGCGCTGCCAAGGTGAGCGGGGCGCGGTTCTTCTACCTCAAAGGTGAGGGCGCGCTACTGGAGTTCGCGTTGGTGCGCTACGCGCTGGACGTCGCCATGCGCCACGGCCACCAGCCGGTGATCCCCCCGGTCCTGGTCCGCGACGAGGCGCTGTACGGCACCGGGTTCTTCCCCACCGACGAGCAGCAGATCTTCGCCATGCGCGACGATCCGCTGTACCTGGTGGGCACCTCGGAGGTGTCGCTGGCCGGGATGCACATGGACGAGATCCTCGACACGGTTCCGGTCCGGTACGCGGGGTTCTCCTCGTGCTTCCGTCGGGAGGCCGGCTCGTACGGGCGGGACACGCGCGGGGTCTTCCGCGTGCACCAGTTCGACAAGGTGGAGCTGTTCTCGTTCGTGGGGCCCGACGCGTCCAGCGACGAGCACGAGCGCATCCTCGCCATCGAGGAGGAGATCATGGGCGGGCTCGGGCTGCACTACCGCGTGGTCGACATCGCCAGCGGTGACCTCGGGGCGTCGGCGGCTCGCAAGTTCGACCTCGAGGCGTGGCTGCCTGGCCAGGACGCCTACCGCGAGGTCACCTCCTGCTCGAACACCACCGACTACCAGGCGCGACGGCTGCGGGTCCGGTGGCGACGTGACGACGGCAGTACCGAGCTGGTTCACACGCTCAACGGCACGGCGCTGGCGGTGCAGCGCACGATCATCGCCCTGGTGGAGACCCACCAGAACGCGGACGGGTCGGTGGTGGTGCCCGAGGTGCTGCAGCCCCACCTCGGTCGCGAGGTGCTGTTCGCCCGCGCTTGAGTGTCGTGCTGCACCGCCGTCGGGGCGGTGACCGGCGGTATCCTCAAAGGTTCGGAGGGTTGGCCGAGTCCGGTTGAAGGCAGCGGTCTTGAAAACCGCCGGGCCCCGCGAGGGGTCCCGTGGGTTCGAATCCCACACCCTCCGCCGAAATCCTTGTCCTCGAGCGCTCGGTCAGGCAGATCCGCGCGGTACGACCCACTCGTGCGGCTGGCCGGTGACGTCGCTGATCCGCTCGGGGCGGTATTTTCCAGGCACAGGCCGGCACGTGGCGGAACAGGCCGGCACGGGCTCGGTCGGTCTGGAAAACCGCGCGGCCCCGCGAGGGTCCGTGGGTTCGAGTCTCACACGCTCCGCCGACGCAGCGAAGACGCGGCGAGGACCAGCAGCGCAGCGGCGTGCCGTTCCGCCAGCTGCGGCGGGCACACGTGCGGTACCTCTCGCCGCGCGCCAACCCCTGAAGGCTCGGCTCCAGTGGCTCCTGTCCCGCGCTCGACACGGGGCGGAGGTCGGGGCCACGGTGTTGCAATTCTAGGGGAGAGAAACGGTGGCCTTCGTGGCGTTCGACCTCGACGGGACGTTGTTCGACTCGGTTGGCATGACGGTGCAGGCGGCACGGGCGGTCCTGGACGAGGCAGGGGTGACCGCCGAGGACGACGCGATCCGCCGGTGGATCGGACGGCCGATCGAGGAGTTCACGACCTGGCTCGCCGAGCAGGTCCCGGAACGCCTCGCCGATCGGGTGGCCGAGGAGTTCCACCGCCACGAACGGGAGCTGATGGCCGCAGAAGCCGCGCTCTACCCGGGCGTCGAGGACATGCTCGATCAGGTCCGCGAGGTCGCGGACGACCTGGTGCTGTACAGCAACGGCCGCCGCGGCTACGTCGACGCGGTATTGGACCAGACCGGCATCCGCCACCGGTTCGACTTGGTCCGTCCCCGCCGCGACCATGAGGTCGGGAAGGATCCGGTCGTGGCCGATCTGGTCCATCGACTCGGCGACGCCGGGTTGCTGGTCGGCGACCGCCGCGACGACGTCGAAGCTGCCCACGCCCACCGGCTGCTGGTGATCGGTACGGCCTACGGTTACGGCGACTCGGGAGAGCTGGCCGACGCCGACCGTACGGCCGACCGGCCCGAGGACGTCCCACCGCTGGTGCGCGACCTCCTGTCTTGAGCGGTGACGTCGTCAGCGCTGACGACGGGCCACCGCCTGCAACAGCAGCCGTTCGGCGACCGGTTGTGAGAAAGCGAGCTCGTGGCCCAGATCCAGACACCGTGTCGCCTGATCGACGGCGACGTGGTGCTGGCTGCCCCGCATCCTGCGGCGCAGGGTGGTGGCCGCGGTCTCCAACGCACGTCCGATCCAGCTCTCCGACGGGCCAGGGCGCAGCGGTTCGTGCCAGCGCACCTCTCCGTCGAGCAGATCGAACGGCCGAACGATGCTCTCACGGCGGGCCGGGTGGCGGTGCGCGTCGACCGACTCGATCGCCAGGACCCGCTGGCGGAGATCACCCACACCGTCGACCACGGGCGGGATGGGATCGGCGAACGACCACGCCCGGCCGGGGAGCGCCGCCGCCAGACGGTCGGCGCCGAGCGGTGCCGCCAGCGCCAGCAACTCCACCAGCGGGGCGTGGTAGCGGCCCTCGTCGAACGGCCGCGGCCAGGCGACGAACAGCAGCTGCTCACCGTCGAACGCGACCAGGCTCGGACGCACCTGTCCCTCGGCGCGTAGGTCGAGCTCGGCGGTTGCCTCCAGGAACCGCTCCGCGTCCTCCCAGCGCGCGCGCATGGCGACCTCCCGCTCGTCGGAGGCAGCTTCGCCCGCCGCTGGCGGGGACGGGGATCGGCGTGGTTGGGCCCTGGGGATAGCGGAGAACTGGCCGTTGCGGAGATCCAGTGGCGGTCTCTGCGTCACTCCAGACGTGGGCGGACCTCGCGCGTGAAGAAGTCGATGAACGCGTCCTGCTGTGGGCCCACCTGGTGCAGGTACACGTGATCGAAGCCAGCGTCGACGAACTCGCCGATCCTGGCCGCGTACCGTTCCGGGTCCGGTCCGGTCAACACGCCGGCGATCGCCGCGTCGTCGCGCATACGGGCCAGGGCAGCCTCGAAGTGCTCGACGGTGCGCAGGTCAGTGCCCAACGGCCCCATCCCGTCGTTGCCCCACCACCGCAGGGCGGTGCGCCGAGCTTCTTCCTCGTCCTGAGCCCAGCACACGGTCATCTTCGCGTACCGGGAGGCGTCCTGGCCGGCGGCCTGCACGAACCGTTCGACCAGCGACGAGTCGGGACTGATGGCGATCACCCCGTCCCCGTGCTCCGCGGCGATCGAGGTCGAACGGGGTCCGCCGGCCGCGACCAGCAGCGGCGGTGGACGCTCCGGTCGGGTGTACAGGCGGGCGTCCTCGACCGTGAAGTGCGTCCCCCGGTGGGTGACGCCGTCTTGCGACCACAGCGCGCGGATCACCTGGATCGCCTCTTCGAGCATGTCGAGGCGGACGCCCGGTGGCGGCCAACGACCGCCCAGGATGTGCTCGTTCAGCCACTCACCCGACCCCACCCCGAGGAAGAAGCGGCCGTCGAGCGCCACCGCGGCGGTCGCCGCCGCATGCGCCACGATGGCCGGGTGCATGCGCATCGTCGGGCAGGTCACGCCGGTGCCGATCCGCATCCGCTGCGTGGCCCGCGCCAGCATCCCCACCACGACCCACACGAACGGGCTCTGGCCCTGTGCCTCGAGCCACGGGTGGTAGTGGTCGGAGACGAGCGCGAAGGTGAAGCCCGCCTCCTCGGCGCACACAGCGGTGCGAACGAGTTTGTCGGGGCCGTGCTCCTCGGCTGACAGGTGGTAGCCGAGCTCCATGGCGACCTCCCGACGCATGAGGCAAGGCTGGCGCGTGCGCGACGCGGGCGCCGCACCGGGCTCGGACGTTCGGGCATCAGGGGATGCCCGCTCAGGCCGGAATGCTGGGGGTGACGCCGGATCCCGAGGGAGACAGCCGATGACCGACCTGGTCACGACCGGACCACCGCTGCTGGAGCTGAGTTGGGGACACCACACGACGGAGCGCGATGAGGGCAGCCTGGAGCGGGCGTTCTATCCGGCGACCAAGTACCACAAGGCCCCCGGGTACCTGCACGGTGGCGTCGCCGCGGCGGCCCTGGTCGCAGCCGGCCGCTTGCTTGGGCTGGATGCGCAGCCGCCCACGTCGGTGGCCGTATCGGTGCGCCGGCCGGTCCCGCTCGGCGATCACCTGCAGGTCGTGCTCCGCCCGGGAGACGAAGCCGCCCACCAGGCCACCATCCAACGGCTGCTCCCGCCGGACCTCGAGACCGACACGGTCGAGCGGTTGGTGGAGGGGGTGGTGCGGTTCGGGGGATACGAGCCGGCACCCGACCTCGCCGACGCTCGACAGCTGGCAGCCGTGCCGAAGCCCGACGCCGAATCCCACGAGCTGTTCGCCGACTGCTGGGTGTGCGGTCAGGACAACCCGGAAGGGCTCCAGCTGGTTCCCGGGTGGTTCGCCGACGGGCGGGTGGTGTCGCGGCTGATCGCCGACGAGCGCTACGCCGAAGGCGGGCCGGCCGCTCCGGCGGTCTCACCGCTGTTGATCTGCGCGATGCTGGCCTGCCCCACGTTGTGGGCCTGCCGTGAGCAGCTCGGGGCCCGGCCAGAGCCGGCGGCGACGCTGGTTGACCTCGACGTCCACTTCCACGCCGACGCGCGGCCCAGCACCGTTCTGCGCACCGTCGGGTTCGAGGGCGCCAGCGGCCGGTCGCTGGAGTTCGAGGCCGACGACCCCGACCGCTACCTGCATGGGGTGTCGGCCTTGGTGGGCGAGGACGGCACCATCTACGCCACCGCGGCGGGGACGTGGGTCGCGGTCGCCGAGGTAGCGGAGCGCGAACCGGGACGGCCGACGCCGGCGCGGGAGTTCATGCCGACCAAGGCGGGACGGCCCGAGGAGCGCAGCAGCGAGGACTGGGGCGAGCCGCTGCCGGGACGACGCGAGATGCCCGGCCCGCGCTCGGACCGTCCGGGCGAGCGCGCCTGATGAGTTCGCGGGGCGCGTTGGCAGCTTGGAGGTCCGTCGTCGCGTCGCGGCGGCCCTCGCGGGGCGGCCTTCGCGCTCCCGGCGGTGTTCGCGAGCGTCCGCGCACACGTGCCCCGTGTGGCGGGGCGGTGTTCGCGCTCCCGGCGGTGTGCCCGCGCCTCGCCGCACACGTGCCCCGTGTGGCGGGGCGGTGTTCGCGCTAGCGCAGCGACGCCTCGACGGTGACCTCGCCGACGCCGGCCAGGGCCTTGGACACCGGGCAGTCCTGTTTGGCCGCCTGGACCTTGTCACGGAACTCGTCCTCGTCGAGGCCCGGGACGTCCGCTTCGGTGCGTAGGTCGATCCGGGTGATGGTCGGTCCGGCGTCGGTCGTCTCGATCGTGACGTCAGCGGTGGTGGCGATGCTGTTGGGCTCGTAACCGGCGTCCGACAGCAGTGCTGACAGGAACATCGAGAAGCACCCGGCGTGCGCGGCCCCCACCAGTTCCTCGGGATTGGTCCCGGCAGCGTCGGCGAAGCGTGAACCCTTCGTGTACGGGCCCTCGTAACCCTGGCTCGGCAGCCGTAGCGTGCCCTTGCCCTCGTCGAGCGTCCCCTCCCAGCGAGCCTCGGCGGTGCGTGTCGGCATATCCGGTCCTCCGTTGCTGTTGTTGCTTCGCTGCGACCGTACGGCTCGTCAGGTCCGGATGCGGGCCAAGCTCCCGTACGCGGGGCGGTTCGCATGCGGGGCGCGGTCGGCCGCGAGGCTCGTCGCCGAGTCGTGCCGCCGCTACCCTGCCGTGGCCGTGTGGTCGTATCATCCGGAGGCTTCGCCTAGTCTGGTCTATGGCGCGGGATTGCTAATCCCGTTGGGGCTCAAGCCCCTCGAGGGTTCGAATCCCTCAGCCTCCGCTTCACCCACAACATGCGCTGGTAGCTCAGTCCGGATAGAGCACCTGACTACGGATCAGGCGGCCGGGGGTTCGAATCCCTCCCAGCGCGCAACGCGGATCCGGCCCTAACGGCCGGATTTCGCTGTTTCCGGGGACTCTGCTGGCCGGCCGCACTCCCGTGGTGTGTACAAAGTGTGCACGGTTCCGTTGAGCAGAAGATGAGAGCAACGGCCGCCTGGCGAGTAGTCGCATCGCAGGGGGGGATCAATGGACCGACGTTGTGGCCAACGGGCCGTTGTGGGCGGAGCGGTGCGACAAGCGGTGTGGACGAGCAGAGGCGCACCGCCCTCGCTCGTCGTTCGGCGTCCGGTCCCGGTCGCACGAGCCACGGGTCGCCAGAAGCGTGTGAGGAAGAAGTCGGGATCGTCGTAGTCCCACACGTAGGCGGCGACGGTCCCCCGGGGTCGGGTGACGCGTACGGAACGTCCCTAAGGGCGCCGGACTCGCTCCGTGCGACATGACGTTGACGACCGTACCGTCGGGATCATTCGAAGAAGTGACGGACCCGCAGGTGCTGCGGCGGTTCCGGTGGGAGCTTGGGGACGGCTACGAGCTGCCCCGGACTGTACGGTGTGCCGGTCCCGAGGATCGGTTGCCGGTGCGGCTGCGACCGGTCGGCTAACGCCGGGGATCTGTCGCCTCCTTGTCCGTGGCTGCCAGCGGGTCTTGGTGGTGCGCCAGGTCCAGGTGGGGGTCGATACCCGAGGCCGACACCGGGTCGGCGTGCACGATGGCGCTGGACAGGTGCGGCACCTCGTGGAGCAGCTCGTGGCGGACCGCCTCGGCCACCTCGTGGCCGTCCGCGACGGTGAGGTCGCCGGCCACGGCTACCTCGACCTCGCCGTGAAGTCGGTGGCCGAGCCAGCGCAGCCGGACCTGGCCGATGTCCAGCACGCCGTCCACCGAGCGGGCGACCTCCTCGACCCGGTCGACCAGGCCCGGCTCGATGCCGTCCAGTAGGCGCAGGAGCAGGTCGCGGGCCGTCTCGATGAGGATCCGGACGATCACCGCGGCGATGACCAGCCCCACCAGCGGGTCGGCGAGCGCGAAGCCGACCGCCACCCCGGCGGCGCCGACGACCACGCCCAGCGAGGTCAACGCGTCCGTGCGGGCGTGTAGCCCGTCGGCGACCAGCGCGGCCGAGCCGATGTCATGTCCCACCCGGATCCGGTAGCGGGCGACGGCCTCGTTGCCGAGCGCCCCGAGCACGCCGGCGGCCGCCACAGCCCACAGGTGGCGCGGGGCGTGCGGGTCGAGCAGCCGCTCCACCGCCTGCCAGGCGGCCAGGCCCGCCGACGCGGCGATCACGGCCAGCACGACCAGACCCGCCAGGTCCTCGGCTCGCGCGTAGCCGTAGGTGAACCGCCGGTTTGGGCGACGCCGCCCCACCACGAACGCGACCCACAACGGCAACGACGTCCCCGCGTCGGCCAGGTTGTGCAGCGTGTCGCTGAGCAGCGCGACCGAGCCTGTCACCAGCGCCACGACCAGCTGGAACGCCGCGGTCACCCCGAGGGCGACGAGCGAGACCACCACGGCTTTGACGCCCCGGCGGTCGTCCTCAAGGTCGCCCGGCAGGGGATGACCGTGGTGGTGCTCGTGCTGGCCGCCCAGGCCGAGGAACGCGCGCACGGTCGCGAGCGCGCACCGCCACCCCGTCCGGGGTTCGTGGTGGCGGTGCTCAACCTCGTCGTGGTGCATGACCCCTCGGTAGCAGCCTACGGCCGGCTCCACGGCCGGCACGGTGGTGTCGTGTGTCCGGCCACCGACATGGTCCCCAACCCGAAAAGCAACGCCCGGCCTGCGCGCAGTTTGTCTGTCGGGTCGACAGGCCCCGACAGACACGTCGTGCGGCATCGGTCGAAACGTAGGCTTGGACAATGAGGGAGGAGATGTCCACTGCCGCCGCTTCCTCGACGAGCACCGCCACCGCCGGCTCCGCTCATTGGTGTTGCAACCAAGAGGCGTGCAGGACGGCCCAACGACCGGATGCTGTCCGAACACAAAAGACGTGGGACCGATGTCGGACCTGCTCCTCGTGGTGGTCGACGAGCGCCCAGCGCGACGCCGGGGAACGAGGCGAGCCGGCCCCGGATACTGGCGAGCGTCGCTTGCTCGCCGGCGTCGATCTCGACGTCGTGATCGTCCTGGGCCTGGCCGAGGGAGATCGGGGTGCCGGCGGCCGCGTCGAGGAACCTGTGGAACCACGGAGAGGCGGGTCGCCGCGGTTCGGCGGCTGCCCCCTCGGCGGTCCGGCACGCCGCAGCACTTCTTCGATAATCCCCGCGACGAGGGCACCAAGCCCTTCATGTCGCAGATTCTCTGAGCGCGGAGCGGTGCTCGCGGCGTGAACACCGTCACGCACGTCCTGGTGAACGCCGCCATCGACCGGCGGGTGCGGGAGCACCGGTCCGCAAGGGACGCCTCCGGAGACCACCCCATCGCCACGAAATCGTTCCTGTGGGGCGGGGCGGCGCCGGACCTGCCGCTGATCGCGATGACCGCCGGTGCCATGGCCTGGTATCCGCTGCGCCACGGCTGGTCGCTCGGCCGCAGCTTCGAGCGCATCTTCCGCAGCCTCTACTTCGAGAACCCATTGTGGATCGCCGCCAACAACCTCCTCCAGTCACCGACCATGCTGCTGGTCATGCTCGCTGGGCTGACGCTGTTCCGGCGTCGGCGCCCCGCTGCGGCGCACAGCATGCTGTGGTTCCTCCTGGGGGCGGTGGTCCACGTCGCGCTGGACATCCCGGTACACCACGACGACGGCCCGCTGCTGTTCTTCCCCTTCCAGTGGACCATCCGCTTCCAGAGCCCGGTCAGCTACTGGGATTCGCGCCACTACGGGGACATCGTGCGCATCGTCGAGCTGGTCCTGATGGTCGCGCTCGTCCTGTACCTCCTCCGGCCGCGGCTGCGGCAGTGGTTCGGTCGGACGAACGCCGGCTCGGACATCGGGGACCGTCACTAGCCTGATGCCGTGTTCCGCGGAGGTGACCATGGGCAACGACGCGCCGGCGGTCGGTGACCCCGCACCGCCCCTCATCGTGCCGCAGCTGGAAGGAGGGGACTTCCGGCTGGAGGATCACCGCGGCCGCCCCGTGCTGGTGTCGTTCCTGCGGCACGCGGGCTGACTGATCTGCCGCAACCACCTCGTGAAGGTGGTGCAGCGCCGGGACCGGCTCGACGAGGTCGGCGCACTGCCTGTGTTCGTGGTCCACGACGAGCCCGACCTGGTGCAGCGCACGATGCTGGAGGACGTCGAGCTGCCCTATCCCGTGCTCGTGGATCTGGAACGCGAGGCGTACGCCGCATGGGGGCTGCGGCGCGCGAGCGCGCCCACCATTTTTCTCGACCTCAAGGTGTGGTGGCAGTACCTCAAGATCATGGTCGGTGGCGACCGCCTGCGGAAATCCGGGCAGGATCCGCTGCAGTTGGGAGGCGCCTTCCTGGTGGCGCCGGACGGCACGGTCGCGTATTCGCGCCCGCAGCGGCGCGACGATCGCCCACCCGTCGGTGAGCTCGTCGATCGCCTGGAGCGACTCGCTGCCGGCGCCGATGGGTAGAGCAACGGCCGTTGACCGAAGGGCTGAACGCTCTCTACCGTGAAGCCACGCAGTTCGGGGGTGTGTGCCGTGCGAAACCTTCCTGCCAGGGGTGTGTGCTTCTGCGGCATCGTGCGGGCCGGGCCACCGGTGAAGTCCAACCTCGTGCCGCATCTCGGGGCCGGCGAAATCGCCATCCTGGGGCTTGTCGGCGTCTTCTTCCTCGCCGCGACCATCTGGATGTTCCGCCGCTGGGGCGGAGCGGCCGAGGAGCCCGCCTGGGCGGCGCTCAAGCGGCAGTTGGACGACCTCGAGGGCGACGCCGCCGTGGAGGTTCCACGCGGCGAGCGGGAGCTGCTCCAGGTTTGAGCTAGCCGATCGGCTGATGCACTAGATCGGTTCGCGCGCCGCGCGCAACGCGACCACCAGGGCCGCCACCGCCGGTGCCATGAGCAGCAGAGCCAACGCCGACGCCACCTGCGGATCCGGGCCGACGAACGGCACGAGCACCAGCGGGAGCATCGGCAGCCCACCGCCGACCGCGAGACTGGTCCCGTACTGGCTCCAGGACACCAGGAACCCCAGCAGCGCCGCCGTGGCGAGTGATGGCAGCACCGCCGGGACGGTCACGACGAGGATGCGGCGGAGCGGACCCGCCCCGAGGCTCCGCGCCGCCTCCTCAAGCGCCTTGACGCGAGCGCCGAACCCGGGGGCGAGAAGCAGGACCACGTAGGGCAGCACGTAGGGAAGGTGCGCCAACGCGACCCCCGAGAGGCGGTCAGCCAGCCCGACCCGAATGAACCAGGCCGCCAGGCCGGTGCCGACGGCGTACTGGGGGACCAGCAGCGGCAGGGCGACGAGCGTCACCGTGGCGATCGGGCGGCGCACCCGGCCCTCGCCCAGTGCCCGGGCGGCGGGCCACCCGACGACGAGCCCCACCGCCGTTACCGCGAGCGCGACCAGGAGCGAGTTCTGCAGCGCCTGGACCGCGCCCACGCCGGGCGACAGCGCGTAGTTCCAGCCGCGCAGCCCCCACTCCTGGGGGGCGATCGCGGGGAAACGCCACTGGTTGGCGAACACGCGCACCGGCAGCGCCAGGAAAGGGACGACGTACGTGATCACGAGGATCGCCGTGACACCGCGGACCAGACGTGGCGACAGGCGCATCTCAGAGACCGGAACGCCGCACCGGGCGGACCGCCAGCAGAGCCAGCGCGACGGTCGCGGCCGCGATCGTCAGCAGGCTGGCGGCTGCACGGGCCTGGCCCGTGAGGTCCACGGTCTGCGTCTCCCGCAGCGCGTACACCGCCACCATGGGGGGGTAGGTGGGCCCCACGAGTAGCGGCACCTCGAAGGCGCCGAGCACGAACGCCGCGACGATCAGACAACCCACGGCGAGCGGCATGAGGATCTGGGGCCACACCACCCAGCGCAGCCGCTGCCAAGGGCCGGCTCCCGTCACGGCGGCGGCCTCGGCTAGATCGTCGACTCCGCGCCCCCACACGGCGAGGACCAGCAGCGCCAGGAACGGCAGCTCCTTGTAGACGTACACCAGGAGCACCCCCATGCCGGCCCGGTCCCGGACCAGGGGCCATGGCAGCGCACCGACTCGGTCCATGAGCCCGCCGGCTCCGAGCCACACGACCGCCACCACGGCGATGAGGAGATGGGGCATGGGAACCGGGAGTGCGAAGAGTGCGCGCAGGAACGTGCGGTGATGTCGCAGCACCGCCGCGAACGC
Organism: Actinomycetota bacterium; assembly: GCA_019347675.1. Lineage (NCBI taxonomy): Bacteria > Bacillati > Actinomycetota > Actinomycetota bacterium. The sequence goes on from JAHWKW010000017.1 coordinate 68,916, forward strand.
CACCGCGAGGACCCCAGAGACGAGCGTGGCGGCAACCGCGGTGCGGAACGTGAACACGAGTGCGTCGTGAAAGGCGCCGTCGGCGAGCACCACCCGCCAGGCGTCGAGGCTCACCTCGCCGTCGGGCAGCGGCTGCACGCTGGTGAGGATCCCTCCGGCGAGCGCCCCCCCGAACAGGACCACGACGACGAAGGCGGCCGGTCGTGTGCCACCCGCCCACGCAACACGCGCGACGCGTGACGCCATCAGCGGCCGCCCGATGCCATGATCCCCCCGTGTTCGACCGCCACCTGCGCGCCATGGCCGCTCCACTCGAGCGCGCGATCGCGCGTCCGCTGGTACGGGCGGGCTTCACTGGGGACCGGCTCACCGCGTTGGGCCTGGTCGTCGGGTTGGGCGCCTGCGTCGCTGCGGGGTTCGCCCGCTGGTGGTTGGCGCTCGCACTGTGGCTCCTCAACCGCGCGGTGGACGGTGTGGACGGCCACGTTGCCCGTGCCCGGGACGGCGAACACGAGCGCGGCGGGTTCCTCGACGTCATGGCCGACTTCGTGGTGTACGGCGGGTTCGTGGTCGGAGTGGCGGTCGCGCTGCCCGAGGCCCGCCTCGCCTGCGCCGTGCTCCTCGCGACCTACTACGTCAACGGCAGCGCGTTCCTTGCTCTGTCGTCGCTGGCCGAGCGACGCGCCCGCGAGCGCCCCGACGAGCGGTCGTTGCACTTCGTCGGCGGCCTGGCGGAGGGCGGGGAGACCATCCTCGTCCACAGCCTCTTCTGCCTGTTCCCGCAGCGGGCGGCCCCGATCGCGTGGGGGTTCGCGGTCGCGGTCGGGATCACGGCGCTCCAGCGCATCGTGTGGGGCATGCGCGTGCTCCGCGCCGGGTGACGGCCGGCCGCGCCCCGTCATGGCCGTTCGATGGCGCGCAGCACATGTAGGACCGGGCGGGTCACGCGACGCACCCGTTCGCTGAGCCACTTGTCGCGCAGGTGCTCGATGGCGGCGCGTCGGGCGCCCTCGCTGAACGTGGGGTAGGGAAGGACGGTCTGGGAGACGTCGCTGATCGTGGCGCCGTGCCGCATGAAGGACGCGATGCCTGCGATCGTCTCTCCGCCCCACGGGGCTGCGACTGTCGCCCCCACCAGCCGGCCGCGCGGGTCAGCGACCAGCTTCACGAAACCGTACGCCTGTCCCGCACACACTGCCCGGTCCAGCTCCGCGCAGTCGAAGCGCCGCACGATGGCGCCCGCTCCCCACCTGGCACGGGCCTTCTTCTCCGTGCGTCCCACGCGGCCCACCTCCGGGTCGGTGAACGTCACCCATGGGATGTTTGCGTAGGAGGCCTTGCGCCGCAGATGGAACAGGGCGTTGGTCACGACCAGGCCGGCCTGGTAGGCGGCGACGTGGGTGAATGGCGGGCCGCCCGTGACGTCGCCTGCGGCGTAGATCCCCCGTCCGGTGGTGCGCATGGTGCCGTCCACGACGACGCTGCCGTCGCCGGCCGTCTCCACCCCGACGGTGTCAAGGTCCAGCCCGTCGACGTCCGCCCGCCGACCGACCGCGACCAGCAGCCGGTCGAATGCGACCGCCCCCACCTCGCCGTCCTGGCGGATCTCCAGGCGCTGCTCGCCGCCGTCGTGGTCGATGCGGGTTGCGCGGGCACCCAGGCGGACGTCGATGCCCTCGGAACGGAGCCGCTCGGCGACCAGCCGGCTCGCCTCCGGATCCTCCCGTCGCAGCAGCCGGTCGGTCATCTCCACGATCGTGACCCGGGCGCCGAGACGCGCGAACGCCTGGCCCAGCTCACACCCGGTGGGTCCACCACCGAGGACCACCAGGCGGCTCGGGAGTTCCTCGAGGTCCCACACGTCGTCGCTGGTGAGCGCGCCGGACCGGTCGATGCCCTCGACCGGGGGGACGACCGGGGAGGAGCCGGTGGCGACCAGGGCACGGCGGTAGTGCAGGATGCGGTCGCCCACCATCACCCGCCCCGGTCCCGCGAATCGGGCGTGGCCGTGGATGACCTCCACCCCCTCCTCCCGGAGCCGCTCGGGCGAGTCGTGCGGGGCGAGCCTCTCGCGGGCGGCGTGTACCCGCGCCATCACGCGTTCGAAGTCGACGTGCGGCTCGACCGGGTCGAGGCCGACCGCGGCCGCGTCACGCATGCGGTGGGCCAGATCGGCCGCGGCGATCAGGCTCTTGCTGGGCACGCAGCCCGTCCACAGGCACTCGCCGCCGGTGCGGTCACGTTCGATCAGGGCGACCCGTGCCCCGACCCCCGCGGCACCGACGGCCGCGACGAGCCCGGCGGTGCCCCCGCCGATGACGACCAGCCCGTAGCGCGCGGTCATGTCGCCGTCCGTCCCGTCGCAGGATGCCCTTCCGGAGTCGAGCCGTCGTCGATGCCCTCGGGGATGCGCCACAGATGCGCTTCGGGTAGGTCGATGCGGACGGTCGCGCCCGTGGTCGGCGCTTGATCCGGCGGCAGGAGGGCAGCCAGTTGCTGCGCCCCGACCCGCAGCACCACCCGGCTGTGGCCGCCCGTGTAGTCGCTGGCCACCACCTGTCCGCGCAACGGGGCGTCGGTGCGGAGCTGGAGGTGCTCGGGACGGATCGAGAAAGTCGCCTGCCCGTCCGGCGCGTCGACCGGGACGCTGCCGGCATCAAGGTGGAGACGTCCAGCGGTGACCGCGCCCCGCAGCACGTTGGCGCCGAGGAACCGGGCTGCCTCCACCGTGTGCGGCTGCTCGAACAGCGTGCGCGGTGACGCCTGCTGCACGACTCGACCGCCGAGAAGAAGCGCCAGCTCGTCGCCCAGCTCCGCCGCCTCCGCCCGGTCGTGGGTCACGTAGAGGGTGGTCAGCGACCGTTCGCGCTGGACGGCGCGCAGCAGCCGGCGTAGCTCCTCGCGCCGCTCGGGGTCCACGGCCGAGAGGGGTTCGTCTAGCAGCAGCAGTTCGGGCTCGGCGCACAGTGCCCGGGCGAGCGCGACCCGCTGGGCCTCGCCGCCCGACAGCCCCCGTGGGCGCCGGTCCGCGAGCTGGGCGATGCCAACTTCGTCCAACAGCTCCCGGGCGCGGCGACGCCGCTGGGCGCGGCCGGCTCCCTGGGCCCGCAGCGGGAACGCCACGTTGTCGGTGACGGAAAGGTTGGGGAACAGCCGCGGTTCCTGGAACACCATCGCGAGGCCGCGGCGATGCGCGGGCACTCTGCGGAGGTCACGGTGCCCCAGCCTCATCTCGCCCGCCTCGATCGGCTCCAATCCGGAAACCGCGCGCAGCAGCGTGGTCTTCCCGACGCCGGAGGGTCCGAGAAGCACCGTCAGCCGCCCGGCCGGCACCTCCAGATCGACGTCCTCGAGCACTCTCGTGCCGCCCGGCGCGACGACCAGCCCGCGGCAGTGCAGATGCGGTGTCGGCGCCCCTATCGCAGCACCACCTCTTCCCAGCGGTCCTCGATCTCGGGCACCTGGTGAGCGGGTAGCTCGCGCAGCCCCTCGCCGAGCTCCTCGCTGGTCAGCAGGTAGGGACTGTTGGTCCGCTGCTCGAACCTCGACCGCTGCTCCCCGGGGAGGCGCGACACGTCGAGGACGGTGGGGATGCCAAGGACCTCCGGATCGGCCTTGATGGCCTGGAGGTCGGGGCGCAGCAGCAGGTTCGCCACGACCAGCGCACCGGCCCGGCGACCCGCGTTGTCGGGAATGGTGACGTAGCTGGTGTTGCGCAGAGCACCCGTCTCGAACGTGAACGGTCGTGCACTGTCGGGGAAGATCCCTTTGGCCACCGCCGTCTCCACGAACGCGGGGTCGTAGCTCATGGCGAAGTCGACCTGCGCGTCCCCGAACAGGCGGTTGAGCTCCGCCTCGTTGGAGGGGAACGCCTCGCCCTCGCGCCACTGCAGCGGCTTCAGCTCCTCGAGCAGGCGGAGGGCCTCCTCCTCGCCCAGCGCGTACACGGCCTGACGCACGAACGCGGACCCCGTGAAGTCCGGCGGAGCGGGATAGGTGACGCGGCCGGGGTTGTCGCGCGCGTACTCGAGCAGTTCGTCGTAGGTGCGGGGCGGCTCCGGCGTCCGCTGCTGGTCGTAGGCGAAGATGAACACCGCGCGGCTCCATGGTGACTCCTGGCCGTCCACGGGCACCCCGAAGTCGGTGTTGATGGTCGGGTCCTCCCAATCGACGAGCTCCGCGTTGGGCAGGTCACGCGACCAATCCTCGAGCCACAGGTCGGCCTCCTTGCCCTGCGCGAAGTTCTCCCCGTTGATCCAGACGAGGTCGACGCTGCCGCCCTGTCGCCTGCCGGCGCGCTTCTCGGCCACGACCCGCTGCACCGCGTCGGCGGTGTCGTCGACGGGCACACGTTCGAGCGTGACCCCCAGCTCCTCGGCGGCAGGCACCACGTACTCGTCGATGTAGCGGTTGACCCGCTCGTCGCCGCCGAAGAGCCACCACCGCACGGTCTGTCCTTCCGCCTCCTCCAGCGTGCGCGCCCAGTCGCTATCAGCCGTCGCGGTGGGCGTGGCGCTGGCGGTGGGAGCCGCCGTCGTCTGTTCGCCGCCGCAGGCGGTCAGCAAAACGGCGGAGAGGACCACCGGGATCCAACGTCCAGCCGCGGCCGATTGCCACATCCTCCCATTCATCGCGTGCTTGGCCCCCTCTCTTCGGTCGCCTCTGTCCGGTCCTCGCCGGTCTGGTCCTCGTCGGGCAGTTCGGGGGGGCCTGCGCCGCGCCGCCGGAGGGACCGGTTGATGAACGGGCCGCCGATCACGAGGACGACGAGAAGGCCTACGGCGGTGATGAACTCCGGGGCGGTGGGGTCGTCGAACGAACCCCCCAGCGCGGCGTAGGCGAACGCCCCGGGGACGATGCCGACCACGGTCGCCAGGAGGTAATCACGCGTCCGCAACCCCGTGACACCCGCCAGGTAGTTCAGGGCGTTGAAGGGCACAACCGGGAAGAGACGCAGGTAGAGGATTGCGAGGAAGCCCCGGCGTTCCAGCCACCGGTCCAGGCGCCCGAGGCGCTTGCCCGCCATCCGCTCCACCTGGTCGCGGCCGAGGCGTCGCCCCGCCGCGAAGGCGGCGGCGGCACCGAGCGACGCCCCGACCACGGCCAGGGCCGTCCCCGCCGCCGTCCCGAACAGCACACCCCCCGCGATGGTCAGGACCGCGCCTGGCACCAGCAGCACCGTCAGACCGGCGTAGGCCAGGACGTAGACGAGCGGGGCGGCCACTCCGGCCGACTCCACGAACCGCTGCACTCCCTCGCGGCTGGGTCCGCCCATGAGCAACACCGCCGCGGCGGCGCCCGCCAGCAGCACGACCAGCAGCGCGAAGCGGAAGCGGGGCGACGACACGAGGTCTACCAGCCGCCCAGCGGGCCGGCGGCCGGCTCCGGCGCGCCCGTCCTCGGCCACCGCCTCCCCCCTCCACCCTTGGAACCTCGGCACAGACAGGTTGGAAGATAGGCAAGGGTGCACGAGATGCACCGAGCAGCTAGATGTCGTCCGCATCTACTCCAACGGACCCACCTCCCTACCGTTGGCGACGTAGGTTGTTGCCACTGGCGAGCAGACCGAGACAGCAGGAGAGGCACACGCCATGACCGATGCAGCGACGCACAGGTCCGACCTCGCCGTCGACGAGCGCGGTATGTCACGGCTCTCGATCGGCCTCTGGATCGCGCTGGCGGGGGCGGTGCTGCAGTTCACGGCGCTCGGCTCGGACTTCTACAGCTGGGAGGACAACATCAAGGACGCCTGGTTCGGCGTGCCGCACGTGTCGGCGCTGCTCCTGGCGTCGGCGCTCACCTCGGTCTCGCTCGCGGGCCTGTCGGCCGCGAACCGCCAGCCGGTGCGGGGGCGCTGGGTCGGCGGCGCGATCGCGGCGGTCGGGCTGATCGTTCTACTCCAGACCGGCTACCGCATGCTGGTGCCGCCCTTCAAAGGCTGCCTCACCTACAACTGCGGGTTCTCACCCAACGTCGACGCGACCATCCTGCCCGGCATGTGGATCGCGTTCGTCGGCACGATCGGGGCCGTCGTGGGCGGCATCGTCCACGCGGCTAGCGCCACCGCCGCCCGGACGCCGGCCCGCCCCTGGATCGCCGACCGGCAGATCGGCATGACCCCGTGGCTCGGACTGGCCGCACTGGGCGCAGTCGGGCAATTCGTGTTCGGCTACACCGTGTTCAACTTCTACACCGCCAACTTCACGGGCGATGGGGGCAGCCGCTCGTGGAGCGGATGGCTGGCCACCCCGCACACCGGCAGCCTCGTGCTCCTGATGAGCCTCGCGGTGCTGGTCCTCGTGATCTCGGCCGCCCGCAGCCGCGCACCCGTCAGCCCCAGTGCGGCCGGGGCGCTCATCGGGTTGTTCGGCTTCATCGCCATCTCAAGGATCGCCTACCGCATCATCGCCCCGCCGTTCCACAGCTCGGCCGTGGCGGGCCAGTTCGAGGAGACCTCCGACATCCACATCTGGGCCTGGTTGTCCCTCGCCTCAGCCCTGCTGGTGATCGTGGCCGGCATCGCCCATGCCGTCACCACCCGGGACCGCACCGCGACCACGCAGATCGCGAGCACCCGGACGGCGAGCGAGTCGGCATAACTGATTCTTGGCCGAAGGGGGCCGCCCCGCCCTCTACGGCCGCACCATGCGAAGTGGCGTTCGTGGGCAACGGCGGGGCGGCTCAAGTCGGTGCTGGCGGCCACCTTCGCGCGCTGCTCGCCGGCGGGGCGGGGACGTCCTCATCCTGGACTCGGATCGAGCCCGGCGGGCGTGGCTCAAATCCCAGCCGGAGGTCGGTCATCGGCCGATCTCCTCCTGGCTGGGACGGTGCGGTCCTCGTTTCCGTGTGCGACCGGCCAAAGCTTCCATGTGCCCCAGGCCACGGCGATCCCGACCATGCCACCGAACACCACGTCACTTGTGTGATGGCCGTGGCTGCGCACCAGTGACCAATGAGCGGGGAAGGTCGCCGCCGCCAATGGCACGAACAGCGCCGGGAGCTCCTGGGCCGCGCCGAAGGTAAAGGCCAGATCCGAAGCGGCATGTCCGGACGGGAACGACGATGTCAGCGGCCCGAGTTCACCCTCGTGTGCGCCGGAGGGCCTGCTGCGGTCGACGAGGGGTTTGATGACAAGGTTGGCGACGGCTGCGGTGATCGTGTAGCAGGCGCTGCCTCGTAGGGCCGCCCGCCGACCCTTCCGGCCTCCACCGACGGCGAGCACAACCGCGAATCCGGCCCAGGTCTGAGGCTGCTGGGTGTAATGCCCGACCTGGTTGAGAGCCGCAACAAGCCTTCCGACCATGCTCTCCTCGGGCTCTGAACCGCCCCGCGTTGCGTCGAGGGCGTTCTCTGGGCTTCATCCGACCTCGGTGAGGGCGGAGTGGCACGGTAGTAGGCGGTCTCGTACTCGGCTTGTTCTTCCGATCGACTCCCACCGGTGAGGGGCTGCGTCGCTTCAGCCACGGCACTCATGCTCGTTCGTTCCCCGTCCTGCCAAGGGAGACGCTCGCCCGCGCGTATGGCGACGTCGAGCCAGTTCTCCGGCGGGGCGAGTGGACACGACCAGCGGGGATCGTGGACACACGAAGGGTGGTAGGCGTAGTTGAAGTCGAGACGCACCGTACGCCCTGTGTGCCCGAGGTCGGCTCCCTTGACGGTGTCGAGGAGGTAGCGACCACCGCTGTAGGTCTCGTCGCCTGAGGTCGCATCCCGGAAGGCAAGGAAGATCCCACCGCCGTAGGAATCGAGCCAATAGAGGGAGAGCGCGCACGCCTCACCTTCGACCGTGAACCTCGCACGCCCGAAGCGGATCAACCGGGTGGTCCCCTCGCCGCTGTGCGCCACCTCGGCGGTGACCGGCTCAGTGTCCTCGACGGTGACGTCGAAGACCAGGCAGGGATCGTGGTCGAAGTATGCAAGGCCGGGAAACGTTGCCTGGGCCGCAGATGCCAGCGGCGACTGCGGGTGCGTCCCGAAGAGTCGATCGCGCCCCTCCACCCACTCGCTCCATGTACCGGCGTCGCCGGGACCAGCACGGACGGCGTCGTACAGCGCGAAGACGCGGCGCCGGTAATCCCACAGACTCAACATCACATGGTCGACCTTCGGGGCTGCACGTCGGATGGACTCGTCGTCGCGCATCGTCTTGGCGTTGACGCTGACCTGTTCGGCCGAGTTCGCCGATGCGCCTGGCTACTCCTTCTGTGCTTCTTCTGCTTGATGCCGTTCGAGCAGGCCCAGAAGTCGCCCGTCGGAGCTGGTCACCAAAACGGCGTCGACGTCGGCGCGGCGCATCCGCTCGGCCAACGGGCCGAGCTCCTCGCTGGGACGCACGGTCGTGGGCCCCTCGCGCATGAGCTGCTCGACGGTCGTCTCGTCGTCGTCCGCGTTCTCCGCGGTGCGGGCGTCGAGGCGACCCATGACGATCCCCTCGGCGTTGAGCGCGACGAGCATCCCGAACCGGCTCTCCTCGAGGATGTTCCGGACGTCGCCGAGCCGGTCGCGGAAGCCGCACGTCGGCACGTCAGTGGTCAGCGCCCGGGCGGCCAGCGTGGCGGCACCTTCGGAGGCGAGTCCGAACGCGAGCCAGTCGGCTTTGCCGGCGACGTAGTCGTACGCGTCGTAGCCGAGGCTGTCGAGCCGCCACGCGGCTCGGGGGCTCATGTCTCACTGGTAGTCGTTGCAGTAGACGACGACCGGCCGCTCACGGTCGAGTTTCGCCCGAACCTTCTCGACGTCCCAGCCCTTCAGGGGCAGGTGGATCGCGCCCGCCAGGTGCGCCCACTCGTACTCCGCGGCGGGCAGCACCTCCGCGACGGTCGCGTCGCGCTCGTCGACCAGGCGCTGAACGTCGTCACGGTCGATGAACTGTGGCATCAGCGACCCCCTTCGGGCCAGGTCAGGAACGGCATGTTCACGACCACGTCTTTTCGTTCGAGGGTGATCTCGCCGGCGTCCGCAGCCGCGGTGACCTCGTCGGCGGAGCGCAGCTCACGTGCCTCGGCCGCGTCGACCCACGAGACGAGCACGATCGTCCGCAGCGGCGAGTAGCCGGGGTCGCCGGGGGCGGAGGGGAGCACGTCCGGTTGGAACCCGAACGGCCCGTGGCCTTCGACGCCGTTGGTGAACACGTAGATGTCGCCGCGCGCGGCGGCGGGCACCGCAGCGAGCTCGGGGACGACGAGGACCGGAGAGCCGCCCATCATCTCGGTGAGCATCCCCGCCACCTTCGGGTCGGACGCCTCGGGGTGGACGAAGAAGATCTCCTCTCCGGCGTAGAAGCCCGCGACCGGCGGTAGACGGACGTCGGTGCTGGGCATGTCGCCCATCTCGCCGCCCATGCCTCCCATGTCGCCGGCCATCTGCATCCCGCGGTCGAGCCCCCACACCCAGAAGGCGCCGACCCCAAGCGTGACGACGGCGATGGCGACCGCGACGGCGATCCAGAACTTCACTGGCCGCCCGTCGACGTCGGCCTCCAGCCACGAGCGCGTCTGAACGCCCGCGGCGTCGTCCGGTTGTGTCGCCTGGCTCGTGTCGGTCATGAGCGTGCCTCCTGTCGGGACTCTGCGTACCCGACGACGTCGAAGCCCATCTGGTGCAGCTTCGCGCGGACCTGCCCCTCGAACAGCTTCGGCGTGTGCTCGACGGTGACCGTGTCGGCCTCGTGGTCGGCGCGGATCCGGCGGACCCCATCGAGGGCTGCCAGGCGGTCCTCGATCCGCTGCGAGCAGTTGCTGCAGTGCATCGGGACCTTCAGCGCGAACGTCCGCGCACCCTGGTCGACCGTCTCCTGCACCTCTTCCGCGCGCTCGGCCGCCTCTTCTCCCGCCCCGGCGTGCTCGGCCGGCGGAGACTCGTGGGCATGCTCGACGTGCTCGGCCTCCTCCGGCGTGTCGAGCCCGCCGTGATCGTGCTCACGACGGTGCTGCTCGGCCAGCACCTCGTCGGACTCGGGCTCGCGCTCGCCACGCGCACGGCGCAGCATCCGCCCGCCGAACGAGTTCGCCAGGACGGCGGTGACCGAGGCGACCATCGCGATCATCGCCCAGATCGGGTGCACGAACCCGGTGGCGGCCGCCGGCACCCCGATCCCGTTGAAGGTGAACGCCAAACCCAGGTTCTGCTTCGTCTTCGCGTACGAACGCACACCGATGTCGCGGGCATCCATCACCGCGCCCAGCCGCTCGCTCATGATCACGATGTCAGCCGACTCGATCGCGATATCGGTGCCCGCCCCGATCGCCACCCCCACGTCGGCCTGGGTGAGCGCCGGCGCGTCGTTGATGCCGTCGCCGACCATCATGACCCGCTGGCCCTCGTCCTGCAGTTCGCGCACCTCGGCGGCCTTGTCGTCGGGCAGGACCTCGGCCAGCACCCGCTCGATGCCGACCTCACCCGCGACGGCCTCGGCGGTGCGGCGGTTGTCGCCGGTGATCATCACCGGCGTGATCCCGGCGTCCTTCATCCGCTGGATCGTCTCGGCGGCGTCGGGCTTCGTCTCGTCACCGATGCCGATCATCCCCAGCAGCTCGGCGTCGCGGGCGACCCCCACGACGGTCAAGCCCCGCTCCTCGAGCTGGGTGAAGCGCTCGCGGGCGCCGGTCAGGTCGACGCCCTGCTCGTCGAGGAACCCCGGTTTGCCGACCACCACCCGCGTTCCGTCGACCGTGGCCTGCACCCCCTTGCCGGTGTGGCTGGCGAAGTCGTCAGCGAGGGTGACCTCCAGCCCGCGCTGCTCGGTGGCGTCCTCGATCGCCCGCGCCAGCGGATGTTCGCTGGCCGACTCCGCCGACGCCGCGACGCGCAGCACCTCGTCCTCACCGTGTCCGACACCGACGACCTCACCGACGGAGGGCTCACCCTCGGTGATCGTCCCGGTCTTGTCGAGCACGATCGAGGCGATCTCGCCCATGATCTGGAACGCCTCGCCCGACCGCATCAGGATCCCCTGACGGGCCGCCTCCCCACCACCGCGGATCATCGCCAACGGTGTCGCCATGCCCAGCGCGCACGGGTAGCCCAGCACCAGCACCGCGAGCGCTGCGAACGTCGCACGGAAGAAGTTCGGTGAGCCCCCGAACAGCAGCGGCCCCAGTGTCCAGGCCACGAACCCGCCTGCGGCGAACAGCAGCACGCCGGGAACGAAGTAGCGCAGCACCGTGTCGACGAGCTGCAGCACGCCCGGCTTGAGCGCCCGAGCCTCCTCGATCGAACGGGCGACCTGCGACAGGAACGACTCCTCACCGACCCGTGTCACCTCGATGACGAGGCTGCCGGTCTGGTTGATCGACCCGCCGATCACCTCGTCGCCCTCGACCTTCTCCGCCGGGATCGGCTCACCGGTGACCACTGACTCATCGACCGCCGAAGCGCCATCCACGACCGCGCCGTCCACCGGAACGGACTCGCCCGGACGCACCCGCACACGGTCACCCACCTCCAGCTCGTCGACGTCGACCTCGACCTCCTGCCCGTCACGGATCACCCGCGCCGTGTCGGGCTGGAGGTCCATCAGCTGGCGCACCGCCTGCGACGAGCGCGTGCGGACCACCTGCGAGACGTAGTCGGACAGGATGTGGTAGGCGGTGACGAACACCGAGACCGCGAAGAAGTGCCCCGCGGGGAACTGCGGATCGACGAACATCCCCAGCAACCCGCCGACCAGCCCCGCGAACGCGCCGAACTCCAACAGCACGTGCTGGTTGAAGATCCCCCGACGCAGCGACGCCCACGCCATCTTCTTCACGAACCACGCGGTGACGAACATCGTCTCCAGCGCCAGCGCGAACATCACCCACATCAGGAACGGATGCTCCAGCACCGTCCAGAACGGCTCCATCCCCAGCAACATCAGCACCGCGGCGATCGCGGTGAACGCACCGGCGACGAACAGCCGGTCGCGCGCGGTGCGCAGCTCGGCTTCCTCGTCCTCGAACGAGCGCACCTTCTCCGGGTCGCGGTAGGTGTAGCCCACCTGCTCGAGCGTGCGTCGCAGCTCGTCCTCGCTGAGCTTGTCGGGGTCGTAGCGGACCAGGCCCTCCTCGTGGGCCAGCGACACCCCCACGTCGTGCACACCATCCATCCGCGAGTACGCCTTGCGGATCGTGTTCGTGCAGAACGAGCACGACATCCCACCGATCTTCATCCGGTACGACGCCTGCCGACCGCCCTGCTGGCCGTCTTCGGCCTGCTGCTCTGCTGCAGCCATGGTTCCTCGCCTCGATCCTCTAGTCAGGCAACCTCGAAGCCGGCGGCGCGGACCCGCTCGCCGAGCTCGTCCTCGTCGATCCGCGACTCGTCATAGCGGACGGTCGCCGTCCCACCGGCATCCACCTCCACCTTGATCACACCCTCCGCCCGCTCCAACGCCTGGCCGAGTCGCGACGCGCAGTGACTGCAGTCCATCCCAGCGATCTGCAGCGTCGTCTGGGTCGCCATACGTGCTCCTCCCATCGGTTCGTGGGACACGGTAAACGTTCCTGCAGGTGGAAGCTCAACGTGATCGGTGCGTACGATCGGCGCCTCAGCGTGAACCGCGCCGACGTCCTCGACGCGGCCGTGGCGTCTGGAAGGAGGACGGCGGCTGGCGGGTTGCCGTTCGTAGCGGCGGAAGAGACGATCGTGGAGCCCCACACGGACACACCTCAACCGCCTGAGGGACCTGACCGGACCCACGTCAGCAGGCGAGCGATCCTCAAGGGCATCGGCGTCGCTGGTCTCGTCGGCGCGGGCGGGTACCTGGCCGCCCGACGTCTCCTCGACGAGGAAACCGCCGGGTCCCCGGACGGTGGTGGGCTGCCGGGCGACGAACCGGTCGGGTCCGAACCACTGGTCGGGCCTCACGAGCTCGACGACTTCGTGTCCGCCATCCAAAGTGGCGGCCCGCCCCCGGATGGGATCCCACCCATCGACGATCCGGTGTACGTGTCGGCAGGCGATGCGGACTTCCTCGACGATGCCGACGTCGTCTTCGGTCACGTCGTCGACGGTGAACCGCGCGCCTACCCGCAGCTCGTGCTCGTCTGGCACGAGATCGTCAACGATCACGACAGCCGCGGACCCATCTCCGTCACCTACTGCCCCCTGACCGGGTCCGTCGTTGGCTTCCGACCCCATGCCGGCATCGACGAGCTCGGCACGAGCGGGAACCTGGTCAACTCCAACCTGCTGATGTACGACCGGGCGCACGAGAGCAACTGGCCGCAGATCCTCGGCCAGGCGATCGACGGCCCGCGGCGCGGCGACGAACTCGAGGAGTTCCCGGTCGAGTGGACGACGTGGGGACGGTGGCGCGAGGCTCACCCCGACACGGCCGTCCTGTCGACGGAGACCGGCTACCTCCGCGACTACGGATCCGATCCGTACGGTTCGTACAACCCGCTCGGCGGCTACTACGAGGCCGAGAGTCGACGCCTGTTCCCGGTCATGCACGAGGACGAGCGGTTCCCGGCGAAGGAGGTCTTCTTCGGGGCGAAGGTCGGCGATGGGCGTCTCGCCGTGCGGAAGTCACTGGTCCGCGACCGGCGCGTGGTCGCGGCCTCGGCTCCGGACGGGCCGGTCATCTTCCTGTACGACCCCGCCCTGGACACCGGCAGAGCGTTCCTCGCGCAGGTCGACGGCCAGCGTCTGGACCTCTCGCCCGACTCACGCGACGGGACGTACCTCGACGCGACGGCAGGGACCCGGTGGAACGCACGCGGCGAGGCCGTCGACGGGCCGCTGGCCGGTCGCATGCTCCAACGGGTCCTCGCCTACGACGTCATGTGGTTCTCGTGGGTGGCGTTCTTCCCGCACACGGACGTCGTCGCGTGACCTTTGGAGCCGTCACCGAGACGCTTCGTCAACGGCGGTACCGGTGGGCCGCGGCACTCTCCGGCGCCGTCTATCTGCTCATCTACCTGCTGGCGATCCAGGACATCAGGGTCTCCCCGGGACGTGACCTGCGCAGGTTCGTCGACGTCCCCAGCGTGCAGGTCGTCCCGGGCTGGGCCTCGCGCATGTTCGAGCAGATCGCGCCGTTCGCCTTCGAGCCGGTCGCAGCCGTCTATCCCGTCAACCACGTGACCATCCTCGTCGCCCCCATGAACATCGCGATGGGAACGCTGCTCGGCGTGCTCGTCGGTCTGAACGTCGCGGTCGCCTGGCATGCCGTCGCGACGGCGCGCGCATGCAAGACCAACGCGTTCGGTGGGATCCTCGGCGCCCTTCCCGCGTTCCTCGGCGGCTTCGTCTGCTGCGTTCCGGCAGTCGCCCTCGTCGTCGGTGCTCAATTCACCGTCTTCCTCGTCGCCGTGCGCAGCTGGTTCTTCCCCGCCGCGGTCGCAGCCCTGCTGGTCACTCTGTGGTGGAACACGCGACGGATGACGCAGCTCGATGAAGAGCCGCCGGCAGAGCTGGGCAGCCGAACCGCTGCGTAGGGGGGTCCGCCGAGGTCGGGCCGCGCGATCCCGCGCGTCCGGGCGCGGCGGGCACCGCCCGTGGTCGTTCGATGCATCGTGGCCGGTGCGCGAGCTGTCGCTAACTTCGTGAACTTCGGCGGACGCCGTGGCCGTCGCGAGAGGTCCGGGTGAAGACCGCCGCGCGGACCGCTTCCATCGACGCGCGGACGTCGGCCAGATCACGCTCGAGCGCTCCGTTCGGGGTCAGGAACACGAACACGACCCGGCTGACGGGCTCACCGACCGACTCTTCGACCGCCAGCGCGTACGAACCGCCCTGTGCGCGGTACTCAGCCATCCGACGGTCGAGGTCGGCCGATGCCGACGCGGTCTTGTAATCAACGACGACGAGGCCGTCGTCGGCGCGGAACAGCAGGTCGATGTAGCCCTCGAGCGTGCGGCCGTCGAACCGGGCGGCGACGTAGGTCTCGCGCCAGCGCGGGTAGCCGAGCGCCTCCTTCACGACCTCGGAGTCGAGCGCTGCTCGGGCCAGCTGGATGATCGTCTCCTCCCTCCCGATGACGCCCTCGGCGGCCGCCTGCGCGGCCGCGGCAGACTCCAGCCCGTTGCCGGTCGCCAGATCGATGGTCTGGAGCACCGCGTGCACGGCCCGCCCGATCGCGGTGCCGTAGCGGCCCTTCTGCCACGGCGGCAGCTCGAGGTCGCGCGGACCCTTCTCAACGCCAGCCCGCGCTTCCTCGTCGAGTTCCGCGTCGAGCACCAGCTTCCCCACGTCCGTGGCGGCCAGGCTGCGACGCACCGAGCTCGCCGACAGCTTCTGAGCCCGCTCGACCTCCCACTCGTCGAGCGTGGGCAGCGGCTGCGGCCACGCCCTGGCTGGGGGGGTGAGCGCACCGCCTCCGCCGAGCGTGAACTCGACGGCGTGAGGCGCGTCCTGGGACGCCTGCGCGAGCAGTTCGGCGTTGGTGCACTTGCGCGGGTCCGTCTGGGGGTTCCTGCGCGCTTTGCGGTGCAGCGACACCACGAGGTGGTCCTTCGCCCGCGTGCAGGCCACGTACAGCAGTCGCAGTCGCTCGTGGTGGTCCATCTGCTCGTCGATCGGCTGGAACGCCTCGAACTCCGGCGTGACGACCTCCTTGCCGACCTTGAGAGCGACCGCCCCGTCCGGCGGGAACATCACCTCGACCCGTTGGTTGCGCCCGCGCGCCTGGGTCGTCATCCCGGACACGACCGCGATCGGGAACTCCAGCCCCTTGGACGCGTGGATCGTCATGATCCGTACCGAGTCGTCATCGGTCTCGGGCAGGATCGTCTCGGCGACCCGGGCGCTCTCCGAGGCCTGCATGCGCGCCCAGTCGACGTACTCGCGCAGCGTCCCGCCCTCGGCCTCGCTCCAGGCCCGAGCCTGGTCGATCACGAACCGCAGCCGCCGCCACAGGTCGCGCGGACGGCCCTGGGCGTAACCCAACTCGAACAGCCGCCGGCCCCGCGCGATGCGGTCGAGCAGCTCCGATGGGCTCAGCCACGCGACGTCGGCATGGACGTCGGCGAGGTAGGCGAGCGCCTCGGCGACCGGATGGTCGTCGGGCACGCCGTCGGGACGCCACCGGAAGCTCAACGCCCCGCCGTAGCGGACCTTGTAGGTGAACAGGTCGTCGTCACCGCAACCGAACACCGGCGAACGCAGCGCCGTGACGAGCGCGAGTTGGTCGGTGGGGTCGGCCAGCGCCCGCACGGTCATGAGCAGGTCACGGACCTCGCGGGTGGAGTAGACGAGCGAACTGGTCTCGGCCCGGTAGGGGATGTCGCGGGCGTCCAGCGCCCGCTCGAGAGCGGGCAGCGAGGTCCGCGCCGGCAGCAGGACGGTCACGTCGCCCAGCTGCGCGGGGCGCCAGGTCTCCGAGCCGTCGGTTCGTCGTTCGCTGACCTGCCAGGTGAGCGCCGTCAGCACCGACTCGGCGACGTCCTCGGCCTCGCGGCGGCGCAGCTCGTCGGCGTTCGGGTCGTCGACGTGCTCGTCACGACCCAGGACGACGACCGGCATCCCGTCGGGCGGCGCCTGCCGTGTCGGGGCCGCATCGAGTGGCTGGTACTCGGGCTGCGAGCCGGCCTCGTCGGTGATCAGCTGGGCGAACACCGCGTTCACCCACCCGATGACCGGCGGGGAGGTGCGGAAGTTCGTCGTGAGCTGCACCGGTGGCTCGCCGAACACGCTGCGGGCGCGCAGGAACAGGTCGATGTCGGCACGGCGGAAGCGGTAGATCGACTGCTTCGGGTCGCCGACGAAGAACAGCCGCCCCGGCTCGACGTCGATCTCCCACCAGTTCTTGCGCGCGGCGTCGGGGTCGTCGCACGCGATCAGGACCGCGAGGTCGATCTGGATCGGGTCGGTGTCCTGGAACTCGTCGAGGAGCAGGCGCCGGTAGCGGCGCCGCAGCGCCCGTCGTACCTCGACACCGTCGGGTCCCCGCAGCAGCCGCCGGGCGAGGACCAGCAGATCGTGGAACTCCAGCCGGCCGCTCGTGCGACGCTGCTCGGCCGCCTCGAGGGTGAAGTCGGCGACCTCGCGCGCGACCCGGTAGAGGCTCGCGAGCGCGACCTGGTCGGCGTGCGCGGCCTTGTCCTGGCCGATCGCGGCGAGCTCCTGCTTCACGGACTCCTTGTCGTCCCAGTTGTCCTGCCGCCCGTACCCGAAACCGAAGCGCGGGTACTGCGACTTCAGCAGCCGCAGCTGCTCGAACTCGTCCGGCGCGTCCTGCAGGCGCTGCAGGTAGGGCGCGATCTGGTCCTCGACATGGCGGTACAGCAGGTCCGCGTCGTCTGAGCATTCGGCGCGGCGGGCCAGCACACCCTCGATGCGCGCGATAAACCGCTCGACGTCGCAGGGACGCGGGTCCTGGCGCTCCCACGGCAGACGCTGCGGCTCGCTGACCAGGTCCCAGTTGTCGTCGAAGGTGGTGGCGAGGTGGCGCAGGTCATCCAGGCGGATGCCGGCCGCGAACGCGAGCAGCAGGCAGCGTTCGAGGTCCTGACTGTCGAGGAGCTGTTCGCGGAATCGGGCCCAGCGGTCGGCGAACTCGATCTGTGAGGCGACCTCGTCGAGCACGTCGACGTTGGGTGGTAGCCCGGCCTCGATCGGGTGCTCGGTGAGGATGCGCTGGGCGAAGGCGTGCAGCGTCGAGATGGCCGCCGTGTCGACCTGCTCGACGGCGGTCCGGAAGCGGGTCCGCTGGGTGTCGTCGAGCGACGCGCCGTTCGACTGCGTCTCGAACGCCGTACGGATGCGGTCGCGCAGCTCGGCGGCGGCCTTCTCGGTGAAGGTGATCGCGGCGATCTCGCGCATCTCGACGCCGGCTGCGACGAGCTCGACGACCCGTCGCACCAGCGATCGGGTCTTGCCCGAGCCGGCGCCGGCTTCGACGAACAGCGTCGCGTCGAGGTCGCCGGCGATCCGGTCGCGCGCTGCCTGGTCACGCAGGGCGGTCACCGCTGCTCCTCGGGGTCCTCGATGGCGTCGGCTCGACGAACGCGACGTAGTCGCGCAGCTCGGGTACCCGCCGGATCCGCTCCCAGTCGCGGTAGCGGCCGGAGGTGCCGAGCTCGTCGGGATCGCAGTAGATGCACTCGGTGAACGGCCTCCAGCCGGGTTCGGGCGGCCGCAGCGGGAACAACCCCGTCTCGATGCCACCGACCGCGACGCGCAGCGCCTCGCGCAGCTCTTCGACCACCTCGTCGGTGAGGCCGTAGCCGACGCGCCGGAACTCACCCTTCGTCGACACGAACCAGTACTCGGTCCACACCCCCGGTGCGTCCTGGTCGGCGGCCTGCACGGCGAGCGCGTAGATCGGCAACTGCAGCTTCGTCCCGTCGCCGAGCGGCTGCTCGTCGCTGAGATCGTCGTAGTGACGGGTGCTGCCGGTCTTGTAGTCGACGACGACGAGCGTGCCGTCGCTGGTGCGGTCGATCCGATCGATGCGGCCCCGGACCGAGATCGTGCGCCCGTCACCGAGGTCGATCTCGACCGGTGGACCGGACCCGCGTGGCATCCCGAACGGCTGCTCGGCCGCAACCGGCGAGGCCGACAACTTGCGGCGGCGTGCGTCGTCGTGGCGCAGGAACAGCTCGAGGTCGACCAGGATGCGCCGGCGGTCACGCCGCCACAGCAGCGGGTGGCCGGTGACGCCCCGCGCCTCGGCGTCCGCGCAGGCCGCCTCGGCGATCTCACGCAGGCGGGCCCGCGCCTCCTGCGGCCAGGGGTGGGTCGGCTGCGGCAGGTCCCGCTCGAGCAGTTCGCACAGCCAGCCCTCGAGGACGTCGTGGATGAGCGAGCCCTTCTCGAGCGCGTCGATCTCGAGCAGCTCCTCGGGGTTCTCGACGCGCTGCACCTTCAGCACGTACTGCATGAGGTAGCTGTGCGGGCAGTTCAGCCACGTCTCGAGCTGCGAGGCCGACACGACCCGGTCGACCGGGGACGGCAGCTCACCGCGCAGGTGGCCGAGGTTGCCGTCGAAGCGGGTGAAGGCATCGTCGCCCCGGGCGGTCGCCAGCTCGACACCACGGCGCAGCGCGTCGTCACCGGCGACGAGCGGGTGGCCGGCGAGCGGCACGCCTCCGCGGTCAGCGAGCGCCCGCAGCCCGTACTCCTGCCGGGTCGCCGGGAACGCGACGTGGTGCACCCGGCCGGCGAACGAGGCGACCTGCTCGAACCACGGGGCGGCGCGCGGCAGCGACCGCGGGACGTCGGTGTCGTCGCCGCGCAGCGCCTCGACGGAGTCCAGCAGCCACCGCGACGGCGCCCGTTCGATGCTGCGGCGCAGGTCACCGCGCGGGGACGCAGCTCGTCGGCGACCGGGCGACGTTCGGCGTCGGGCAGCAGCGAGTCCTCGCGCGGACGCGTCGGGAACACACCCTCGGCCAGGCCCAGGACGATCACCACGTCGAGATCGACCCCGAGCGCGGCCGACGGGGTGCCGACGAGCACGCCGTGGCCGAAGTCGCCGACGCGACCGAGGTCGTCGTCGAGCTCCAGCTGCAACGTCCGGCGGAAGACCCGCAGGTCGGTGGCCGCCTCGACGGCGTCGAGTCCGGCGAGCCGGTCCAGCGACGCCTCCACCCGTTCGGCAGCCTCCCGCTCCACCTCCGGCCAGCGCTCGTGGGCCCGTTCGCCACCCAGGTAGCGGCCGATCGCATCGTGGCACCAGGCGACCAACTTCGACCACCGCGTGAGCCGCTGGGCGCGCGTGAGGTCGTCGAACAGGCCGCCGAGGAACCCGCACAGCGCGTCGGCGTGGTCGGCGTCGCGCCGCAGCCGCTCGACGAGCCACTCGCGGCAGCCCTCGGAAGCGGCCTCGGTGTCGGCCTCGGCGCGGTGGGTGTCGGCGTAGCGGCGCAGCTTGTCGGTCCACTCGGCGCGGTCGCGGACGACGCCGGCGTCGCGGCTGATCCGCTCCCACGCCCCCGACGGGACGGGCCGACCGTGTCCGGTGCGCACGGGTGCTTCGGCGAGCAGGCTGGTGACCGCCGGGCGGGCGTAGCGTTCGTCGGGCAGGGCGAGCAGGTCGAGCAGCCAGCGTCCGAGCAGCCGGTCGGCGAGGGGGCGGACGGCACGACCGTTGAACGCGATGCCCGCCGCGGTTAGCTGTTCGGCGACGATGCGGGCGTACGGCTCAGGGGAGGGGTAGCAGACCGCCATCCGCTCGAGCGCGGTGGCGTCCTCGCGGGCGGCGGCGATGACCGCCTCGACGGCCGACCGGACCTCCTCCTCGGCGTCGGAGACCGACACGATCCGCGTCGCGACCGGCGGGTCGGCCTCCCGCGTCGCAGGCGGTTCGAGCCCGACACGGCGCAGGGTCCGGTCGACGTCGGCGTCCGCGTCGCTCGCGCCGGTCCGTGCGGCGATCACCTCCACCGGGGCGACCTGTGCCACCGTGCGGAGGAGGTCCGCGGCGGGCAGCGACAGGTCCTGCGGCAGGTACACGAAGACCGTGCCGAGGTCGGCGACGACGCTGGAGCCGTCGGCGACCGCGTCGCACGCGGCCGCCATGAGGTCGGCCTCCTCGAACCAGTCGTCGGCGAGGCGGTCGCGCACCGCCCGGTGGATGCGGACCACGTCCCAGGCCCGGCGGCTCTGCGCGGCGAGCGTGTCGAGGCTGGCCGGGCGCAGCTCCGACAGCTCGCGGTGCGAGCGGACGAGCGCCTCCTCGGTCGACGGGTGCTCGCGGACCGGCCCGAAGACGCCGGCGTCGTCGGCGAGGACCCCGCGGACGGCGGTGGCGATGACCGGCGTGGACACCGGACGGCGACCGGCGGCGGCCAGGCGCGGGGCGCCGAGGAGCTCGGCGAGCCGGTAGACCGTCAGCAGCGTCAACCCGGCGATGCCGTTACCGGGTGCGGTGATCGGTCCGAGCTCACCGCTGGCGAGCAGCCGACGCGTCGACACGCCGACGTAGTTGGTCGGCACGACGACCGCGACCGGCGCGAGCGGGTCGTCGGCCTTGGCCGCCGAGATCCGCTCGCGCAGCAGCGCCGCGGCGTCGCGGCCGTACGGTGTCGTGAACAGTTCGAGGTTGTCCATGGGTCGCTCACGGTAACCGTGGGGTGCGACAGCGCGGGTGGCGACCTCTGTCGGCCCCGACCTCGAAGCCGGCATCGCCGACCTACTGTTCCGGAGGGCGAACGGAGGGATGTCCGAACGTGGACGCACCGGGCGCTTCCGTCGATCGGGAAGTGTGTCCCTTCTGCGGCCGCATCGCGCGCGGAGACGTGCTGCGTCGCGGCGGCGTCGCCGCTTCGTTCCCTGACGGCTACCCGCTGACCGACGGTCACACGCTGGTCGTCCCCGTTCGCCACGTCGCGGCCCTCGATGATCTCGGAGGAGAGGAGTTCATCGCCATGTGGCGCGCCGTCAGGCGCGAGATGGGGCGGCTGCGTCGGGAACTGTCGCCGGACGGCTTCAACATCGGCGTCAACGTCGGGGCTTCTGCAGGCCAGACGGTCGACCATGCGCACGTCCACCTGATCCCTCGGTACCACGGTGATGTCGCTGACCCTCGAGGGGGCGTTCGCTGCGTGGTTCCCCACAAGGCGCGGTACTGGGAGGCGCCGTGACTACGTGGCGAGATGACGACGCGATCGCCTTCGGCGAGAAGGTGATCTCGATCCTCGACACCGGCCGGTTCACGGCGACGTACAAGTACGCGGTCCTTCTGTCGCTGATCGACCTCTGTGTGGAGTCGGCCGACGAGAACGGGCTACCACCTCCGTCGCTGTCGGGACGTGAGATCGGCCGCCGGGTCTTCGCGATGTACTGGCCGCAAGCTGTTCCCTTCGACGGAGTACCACTCCGTCAGAGCACCACGTGCGGTGATATCGCCGAGCGCATCCTGCGGTTCCGCTTGGAACATGGCGTGGTGGCGGGCACCTCGCTGGAAGAGGCCCAGGCGGCGTTCCCGCGCGAGATGGCGTCGCTGGAGTGCGACGTCATCGAGACCGTGATCCGGATGCCGCTGCCGAAGCTGCAGCGCTTCGGGAGCGGAGTCGCGGTCTCAGAGGATCGCTTCATCTACCGGATCGGCTGGCCGGACGAAGTCGCGGCGTCGCGCGTCCGACGTCCGGATTTCGATGACCGGCTGTGGCTCGAAAAACGAGCGGGAGAGCTGCTCGTGCGGCTCTCCGGCCTGCTGCGACCACTGATCCGTCAGCAGTGGGCGGCGTTCGTCGCTGATCGGAACCGTGAACGCACCGACGAGGCGTACCTCGACGAGTTCCTCTTCGGAGCGGCGCGTATCTCCCTCACGCCGGTACGACGTTCGCTCGCCCGAGCTCAGCGGGGCCGTTGCTTCTACTGCCGTGGTCAACTCCGCAGCCGTGTCGAGGTCGACCACTTCATCCCGTGGTCGCGCCATCCCGACAACGGGCTCGACAACCTCGTCGCAGCGCACAGCGGCTGCAACAACGCGAAGCGGAACGCCTTCGCCGCCGTGCATCCGCACCTCGAACGCTGGGTCGGACGGTTCTCGCCGTCGGCCGTTGAACGTCGCCGTCTCGATGTCGCGACACGACGGCTCAGCTGGCCGCGCGATCCCGAGCGGACGCTCGGTGCGGCGCGTGGCCTGTACCTGTGGTTGCCGCAGGGGACGAAGCTGTGGGCGGCCGACGGGCGGTTCGTCGACCACGACCCGGATGTGGCCCGGGCCGCGTTGACCACACCGGGCCGTGACCGATTCATGCTCGCAGCCGATCAGCCGGGTGACTACGACGCGTAGTGCTGTGCCGCCGTATCCGGCGGCCGGGTGGTTCCCGTCCAACCGGCCCGGCACCGACGAACGCATCCGTCGCCGCGAGGCCAGGCTGTTCGACGACTCGATCGAGCGAGGAGTTGGCCGTGGCGGACGGCCGGGCAGGTACCGAAGACGGGATGGAGGCCGAGCATCCGGACGAGGAACGTCTCCCCGGAGCGACTGCGACCGAACCCAGCGACAGCCCTGCCGGGGGATGGAAGCAGATCCTGCTGCGAACCAAGGACGAGATCAAGGCGGACAGGGTCGGCTTGATGGCGGCCGGTGTCGCCTTCTACGCGATGTTGGCCATCGTGCCGACGCTGATCGCGGCGATCACCCTGTGGGGGCTGGTGTCGCAGCCCGCGCAGATCGAGCAGACCGTCGCCACCTGGTCGAACGCGCTGCCGGAGAGCGCAGCGCAGCTCATCAGCGAACAGGTCGGGCGGATCGCGGCGACATCCTCGAGGACCCTGGGTTGGGCGCTGCTGGCATCGCTGCTGGGTGCTCTGTGGGCCGCCTCCTCGGGCACCAAAGGCCTCATGAACGCGGTCACCGCCGCCTACAACGAAGATGAGACGCGCGGGTTCCTCAGGGTGCGGGGGATCGCGCTGGCGCTGACCATCGGCGCGATCTTCTTCGCTCTGATCACCATGGGGTTGATCGCTGTGGTTCCGGTTGTACTCGGCGATCTCGGTCTGGGCCAGATCGGCCAGACGCTGATCCGCTGGGGCCGCTGGCCGATCCTGGCGATCGCCGTCGTCCTCGGCTTGGCGGTGATCTACCGGTACGCCCCCGACCGCGACGAGCCCCGCTGGACCTGGATGAGTACCGGCTCTGTCGTCGCGACCATCATCTGGCTGATCGCCTCCGGCGGCTTCGCGTGGTACGTCAACTCGTTCGGGTCCTACGCCGAGACCTACGGTTCGCTGGCGGGCGTGATCGTTCTGATGCTGTGGTTCTTCCTCACCGCGTTCGCCATCCTCATCGGCGCTGAACTGGACGCGCAGCTGGAGCATCAGACCCGGCGCGACACCACCCGTGGCGAGCCGCAGCCGATCGGCCGCCGTGACGCCGACGTGGCCGAGCCCAGACCCGACCGGTCGTCGTCTTGGCACCGTCTCGGGCGCGGTGGCGGTCCATCAGGAACCGCGTCACGGGGTTGATGATCCGCATGGGCCAGTTCGACGGGTGCATCCGCCCGACGGGCGGGCGACCGTCCGTGGCGCTCACTGTGTCGTTCGAGACGAACCCTTACAGCGTGATGACGTGGTCGGGCGGAGCGGCTGCCAGTGCCGCGTACAGGTCCGGGAAGCAGCCGACCTGCACGCCCTCGACCACGTTCGTCGGCTTGCAGTCACCGGGTTCACCTTCGGCCAGGCCGCGGGCGATCGCGCAACGGTCGCACATCATCAGCAGGATGCCGCGTTCCGACGCCTGGCGGGCCAGGCGCTCCCCGAGTGGGTCGCCCTTGCGCAGCACCCAGTTGTTGTCGTCGAAGAAGAAGATGCCGAGGACATCGGCGCCGTGGCCGTCCTCCTCGAGCTGCGGGAGGATCATCTGGCCGAGCTTGTACGCCGCTGCGCTCGGCGTGGCCAACACGTACGCGACCTTCATCCGGGGCTCCTGTCTGCCGGTCGGTCCTGCCGGGTGGTCCATCCTGTCAACGACAGCCGGCCGGGTCCAGCGCTTGCGCCGTTCCGGGCGTGCCACATGGGTCCAGAGTCCGGGCTGTTCCCCGGCGCACCACATGGGTCCGGCGCCTGGGCTGTCGCGGTGCACCACACAGTCCACGCCCGTGCGGGATCACTCGTCGCCGCGGTCGCGCCGTCGGACGGTCCGGAAGGTGACCGAGTAGCGCAGGTCCTTGACCGGGGGGATGCTGTGCTGCCAGGCGGAGCGGGCAGGACCCGACAGCAGGTAGGCTGAGCGGGGCGGAAGGTCGAGGGCGAAGACCGAGCGCGTCCCTCCGCGTATCCGCCGAAGGCGTAGCCGGCAAGGTGCCCCCAGCGAGACGCCGACGACCTTCGCCCCGAACATCGGTGCGTCGCGGTGCCAGCCGATCGTCGCGCCGGGCGGGTACCTCGACACCAGGATCTGTGCGAAGTCGGCGGGGCGCACATCGGCGAACGCGCCGGCCCTGTCCCGCAGCCATCCGAGCTCCGGTGGCAGCGGCTCGGTCGGGTGCAGCCGCCACGTTTCGTACTCGTAGGCGTACCCGAAGTGTCGCACGGTCCGTCGCGCCGCCTGGCCGCGCATCCGGATCTCGTCGAACTCCATCTCCGCGACCACGGCCAGGGCGCGGCGTTCCTCGTCCTTGTCGAGAAAGTCACGTTGGGACACCAGCCCTTGGGGCCGTTCCTCCACGGCAGGTTGACGCGCCACCCAGTCGACGCTAGCCACCGCCGTCCGAGATCTGCACGGCAGCCACCGGCGAACCCTGGCCGGGGTCGATGGGGCGGTTCCAGCCCGTGAACACCGCGGGGATCGCCGCCACAGTCGGCCAAGACCCAGCGACAGGGAGAAACCATGGCCGACAAGGACGTCATCGACCTGATCCGAGACGACCACGAGGAGATCCGCAGGCTGTTCGAGCAGATCGACAAGGCGCCGGCCAACGAGCGCGACGAGCTCTTCGGCCGGTTGGTTCACGAGCTCGCCCGCCACGAAGCCACCGAGGAGGCACTCGTGCACCCCACCTTGCGCGACGAGGTGGCCCAGGGTGAGGCGGTTGCGACCTCCATCCTCAACGAGGAGGAGGAAGCTGAACGGCTGTTGGCGGACATGGAGAAGATGGACCCCGAGGGCGCCCAGTTCCTCGACGCCTTCCGCCGGCTACGCGACATGGTCCTGAACCACGCCGAGCACGAGGAACGCGAGGAGCACCCGCAGCTGCGCTCGGAGCTCACCGGTCAGCGGCTCCACGAGATGGCGGACGGCTTCCGCCGGGTCAAGGAGCAGGCGCCCACGCACCCACACCCCAGGACACCGCAGACGCCCGAGGTTCGCCTGAGCGTCGGACCGATCGCCGGCGTCTTCGACCGCGCCCGCGACGCCGTCAAGAACGTGATGCCCTAGCGCGGCCCCGTTGACGGGGAACGAGCGCCACGACCGTACTCCCCGACCCTGACCAATAATCGATCACTCGTCGGGTAGGGGACGCCATGCCGGATGACAGGCCGGATGACAGGCCGGATGACAGGATCGACCTGGGTGACGCCGTCGGCGAACGCGTCACCGCCCGCGTCGCCGAGGTGATCGGCCGTGCGCGGTTCGACGAGATCGTGGACACGGCCTCGGAGGAGCACACCGCGCGCCTGGCCGCGGCCGAGATCGACAGGTTCCGAGAACCTCTGCGCGTCCACCTGCTGCCGACGATGACCAAGCAGCCGGTCGAACCCGGACCGCCACATCCCTGTACGCCAACTCCCTGCTGCAGACCGCCACCTCCCAGCTCAACCGGGCGGTGCGGCAGGCGACGTCGACGCTCGACGATGTCACCCGTCAGGCCCGGCGAAGCGTCGATCAGGTGTCGCCGCTGCTGTCGCGGGTGACCAACCTGCTGCGCTGGACGCTGTACGAGAACTACGCCGTCACCAGTCACGTCGAGGACGTGCTGGAGATCCGGGCTGTGCCCCTGGTCGCGCAGGTCAAGAAGGACGAGCCCGTCTTCACCGACGAGGACATCGTCGAGTACCGGCGCTACTTCGAGCCCGCGTTGCTCGACCCCCGGCTCGCGGGACACTTCGACACCTTGGCTCGGGCGATCGGTGAGCGGCTCGCCGGCGGCCGCGCCATCAGCGTGGTTCACCTCGTGATCGACTACGCCGCAAGCGTCTTCGGCGCCGACCTCGAGGTGTCGATCGGCGGGTCGTCGCCGGTCCGGGTTCGCCTGGCCGCGGACGGGGCGACCGCGCGGTGCTCGCTCCGTGTGGGGGGGTCCTCCCCGACGCGCTCGGTGACCTCGACCTGCGCCTGACTGCCCGTCCTCCGTCGCCGGTGAATCTGCCCGGCTGGCTCGGCGACGTGGTGGGGGGAGGCCTACCGACAGTTCCTGGCGTCGGGGGAGGTGCGCGTTACGTGGGTGCGGGTTTGGTTCGAGACCGCCCCGACCACCGCCCCGCACCAGATCGAGACCGTGTCGGACACGCTGCGGGTGACCAACGACGCCCGCACCACCACGGCGGCGTTCGATCTGAAGCCGGCGACGACGACGAGGAGGCACAGGACCTGCTGGCGGACGAAGGGGCGGCGACCATCCTGCAACTGGCTGCGCCGTTGCAGGGGTTGCTCGAGCTCACCGACCTGGTGGCAGGCAAGATCCATCCCGCGTTGCTGCCTGCGCCGGCGCCCACCGTGCCAACCGTGGGTGTGGTCGACCTCGCCGGGCTGCTCGGCGGGAACGGCGCCCCGCCTGTTCCGCCGGACCTCTGATGCGGTAGGCGTTCACCCGCCAGCCCATCGGCCCCGCAATCAGCGCTGAGATCACGCCGATGTCCAAGGGGCGAGCACGTCGACCGGGAGGACCGGGCGGAACAGGCGGTCGTGCAGCGCCAGGGCGTACCGGTCGGTCATCCCCGACACGTAGTCGATCACCTGGGTGGCCCGGTCGGCTTCGGTGTCGCGGTACGACGATGGCATCTCGCCGGGGTGCTGCAGGTGGTAGTCGACGAGCTGGCGGATGATCGTGGTCGCGGCCTGCTTCTTCCGGGCGGTGTCCTCGGCTCGGTAGACCCGCTCGAACAGGAACGCCCGCAGCTCGTGCATCACCTCGAGGGCCGCCGGGTCCATCGCGACGGTCCCGGTCGCCAGGCTCTCGTCGAGGACCGCGTCGATCATCGCCCCGATCCACTGGCTGCCGGGCTCGCCGAAGCAGCGGCGGGCGCCGGCCGGTAGATCCTCCCGGTACAGCACGCCGGCGCGCATCGCGTCCAGCGCGTCGTGCGAGAGGTAGGCGATCCGGTCGGCGAAGCGGACCACCTCCCCCTCGCAGGTCGCCGGCGGGGGCTCGACCCGCCACGAGTGGGCCCGGACCCCGTCGAGCACCTCAGCGGTGGGGTTGAGGTCCTCCAGGACCGACAGGATCCGCACGCTCTGCGCCGCGTGGTGCCAGCCGCCGTCCACGTACGGCGACAGCGCCTCCTCGCCGGTGTGTCCGAAGGGCGTGTGGCCGACGTCGTGGCCCAGGGCGATCGCCTCGGCCAGCGGCTCGTTCAACCCCAGCCCGGTGGCCAGCGAACGGGCGACCTGGCTGACCTGCAGGGTGTGGGTCAGCCGGGTCACGACGTGATCCCCCTCGGGATTGAGGAACACCTGCGTCTTGTGCTTGAGGCGGCGGAAGGCCTTGGAGTACAGGATCCGGTCGCGATCCCGCTCGAAGCAGGTGCGCAAGGGGTCCTCCGGCTCGTGACGGACCCGACCCTGCGATGCCGTGGAGCGGGTCGCGGCGGGAGCCAGTCGTCGCTCCTCGCGTTCTCGCTGGGTGCGATCCCGCCGCAGGAACGCCTCACCCATGCCCACCACCTGTTCGCGAGGCGCGATCGTAGGGGCCGGGTGTCACAGCTGGTCCCGTCGCACCGGGCAAGTCATGCACCGCGGACCGCCCCGCCCGCGCGGCAGTTCGTTGGACGGCATGCGGTGGACGGTGATCCCGGCGTCCTCCAGGATCGCGTTGGTGGCGGCGTTGCGTTCGTAGGCCACGACCTCGCCGGGGGCGATCGCCAGGACGTTGTTGGCGTCGTTCCACTGTTCGCGTTCGGCCCGCACGCTGCCGAACTCCGGTTCGATGCCGCGGGCCTGGTCGAGGTCGGCGGCCCACGCCAGCTCGTCCAGGAGGTCGCCGCCGGGACGGACGTCGAGCAGACCGTCGCGGGGCGTGATCCGCAGGCATCGGACCTGCGCTCGTATCCGCGGGTACAGGACGAACGCGTCGAAGTCCACCATGGTCACGACCGTGTCCAGGTGCATGGTGGTGCGCGCCTTGGGCAGGTCCACCACGACGATGCGTTCGACCACGTCCGCCTCGAACAGCCGCGCGGCCAGCATCTCGACGCCCGACGCGGTGCTGCGCTCCGACAACCCGATCGCCAGGCCCCGGTCGGCGACGACGAGGACGTCGCCGCCCTCCACCGTGGCGGGGAAGTACTCGACGGGCTCGGCGCCGAACCAGATCGAGGCGTCAGCGAACCGCGGGTGGGCGCTGTAGACCAGCCGGAGCAGGTCGGCTTCGCGCCGGCGCACCAGCCGGTTCATCGGCGAGATCACGACCCCGTCGCCGATCCACGCCGACGAGTCGCGTGTGAACACCGCGTTGGGCAGCGGCGGGACCAACAGCTCGAACGGCTGGTGGACGCTTGCCACGAGGCTGTCCCGGTCGGCCTGAACCGAGACCTCCTCGAGCGTGACCCCGCCGATCAGGTGGCGGACGAGCTGGTCTGGCGGCAGGTCCAGGAGGTAGCCACGGACCCGTGCGGCCAGCGCCGGACCGCACGTCATGTCGGTGACGTGCGCGGCGACGACCTGCCGGGCCAGCTCCGAATCGGCCAGCACCTCAGCCAGCAGCTCACCGAGGACCAGCACCTCCGCCCCGGCCTGGCGGAGGATCGAGGTGAACTGCCGGTGCTCGTCGCGGGCCCGGTCGACCCAGATCAGCTCGTCGAAGAGCAGCTCGTCCATGCTGTCGGGTGTGACCCGGGCGAGCTCGAGGTCGGGGCGGTGCACGAGAACCGACCGCAGGCGTCCCACCTCGGAACGGATCCCGACGGTGGTCACCGGATCACCCCAGCGGCAGCGCCTGGCCGACGTCCCCACCGAGGCCCCACGTCTCCACAGGTGCACGGTGCGGGCCGGCCGACCGGATCGTCTCCTCGACCTCGACCAGGACCGTGTCGGAGACGGCCGCCGCGCCGCCGGCCACGACCGCGTGGACCAGGGCGTCGGCGCGTTCCTCCAGCCAGGCCCGAGTCGCCGACCCGTGCGCCAGTGTGCCGGTGGGAACCAGAAGGAACGCCGCGTCGCGCTGGTCGGCGGCGGCACCGGCCCCCAGAGCATCCGGCCAGTTGTCGCCGGTGGCCAGCACCACCTCGAGCCCCTTGCTGTAGGAGTTGGGATCGGCGGGCGCTTCCGCCCAGCGGCGGAGCAGGTCGTCCGCCGCGAGCTGGGCGGTGTGGTACCGGGTCACCCCCGCGAAACGCTCCAGGGTGGCGCCACCGGCGACGCGGACGGCCTCGGCGACGACCTGGTCGGTGACCGCTTTGCGCCCACCGAACACGGTGACGGTCTTGGCCCACGCGCCGGGCTCGGCGCGGTCGCCGGCGGGGCGGTGGCTCAGCGCCCGGCGGGTGGGCTCGGGCAGGCTGTCTTGCTGGACGAGCAGGACGGGCAGGTCCTCGGCGGCGCCGAACGCCCCGGCGGCCAACGCGTCCGGGAAGGCGCGGCTGGGCTGCGAGTGGTCGCCGAGCGCGAGGAGGACCTCCGAAGGCTTCTCGCGCTTGACGATCTCCCAGGCCACCTGGCCGGCGGTGTGGTACCGGGTGGGGCCGGCGAGCCGCCGGACCGCGCCCACGTCGGTGCGTTGATCGAGATCGGTTTCGATCTGCTTCGACAGGCGCGCCTCGCCGCCCACCAGCCACGCGGTCGTGGCACCCAGACGCTTGATCTCCTGCACCACCGACGGGTCGAGCGTGTCACGGCCGGTCAGCAGCACCGGGGCGCCGACCGACCCCGCCAGCGGCGAGGCGACCAGCGCGTCGGCGTAGACCTCCGCCGAGGCGATCACGACGTGCCCGGTGATCGGGAAGCCTGCCTGCACCCGTTGGGGGTGGTCGAACGCCCACCGCGACAGCGCCACGGCCGTACCGATGCGTTCGGAGGCGGAGCGCCGCTCGACCGCCGGGCTCACGGCGAAGGTCGTATCGATCGGGGTGGCGTCGGCGGTGGACAGCCGGGCGGTGTAGGTGCCGGGCGCGACCTCACGGCCGGTCGAGTCGCGCAGGTCCCAGGCCAGCTCGACGCTGCTCCCAGCCCCGCGGGTGGCGCGGACCGGCCGGCCGTTCGCGTCGCGGATCGCGAGCTCCCACCCGCCCGACGGCGACACGGTGACGTCCCACCGTGGGCGTTCTCCGATGACCGGCTGTTCCTCGCGGGCGCGTGGCCCGCCGTACAGCTTGGGTGCCCCGCTGGCGGCGACGTCCGCCGGCAGCTGCCCGCTGACGTACTGGTAGAGGTACCCGCCAGGACAATCGGTCGTCCCCGTGTCGCGGTGGCCGAGGATGGTGGGGAGCGTCACCACCCGGTCCTCGGGGACCTTGTTCGTCGCGCCGCCGCCGGAGATCTCCGTCGTGTCGCCTTGCGGGTCGACGTGGTGCAGATCCAGCTTCCACGCCAGCAGGCGGGCCAAAGCGGCCTTCAGCGCGTCGGGCGGGGGCGTCTCCGCGAAGTTGCCGACGGTGGCCACGCCGAACGACCCGGCGTTGAAGCCCGACGCGTGCGCGCCGATCACCGGCTCGGTCAAGCCCCCGGCACGTCCCTCGTAGATCGTCCCGTACCGGTCGACCAGGGCGTTGTACCCGATGTCGTCCCAGCCGCGGACGTCACGGTGGTACAGGCAGAACGACAGGATCTGCGCCGGCCCCTGCGACGCGCTGTAGCTGTTGGTGGACGCGGTGTGGTGCACGTAGGCGAGGCGCACGTCGCCGGCGTACCCGGGCGGGGACTTCGGCGTGCACTGGTCGCGTGGGTCCCACGAGCGGCGGGGGACGATGGTGGGTTCGGTCGGTGCGGCCACGGCCGCGCCGGGGCGGGCCCGCAGCTCCGGGGGGAGCCAGTCGATCCCGTCGCCGCCCCGCATCTCCACGGCGTGCAGGGTGACCGCGTCGGGTGCGGTGTCGGCCACCCGCAGCTGCAGCGCGTCAGCCTTCCCGACCCACACCGGGTCGGTCGCGGTGCGCACTTCGCGTGCAGCCTCAGCCGTCCCCGGATCGGGTGCGTGCTCGTCGTGCGGGAGGTGCAGGTCGCCCCACTCCTCCCAGCGCTCACCGCGCCGGACGCGCAGGTGCACCTCCACCTCCGGGTCGCCGCCCCAGTCGGCGCCGACCAGGACCGTGTCGCCGGCCGCGACCGGGCGCGACACGACCCAGCGGTTCTCGCCCGCGGCGGGAACAGGCCGCTCCCAGGCGGTCACCTGGAAGGCGCGGGCCGCTGCCTGCGGCGGCTGGCTGATCGCCGACGGGGCCGGCAGCCACACCAGCAGCGGGGCGACGACGGCCAGGAGGACGACCAGGCGGCGGGTCGGACGCACGGTGCCTCCACAAGGGAAGGAACAGCAGCCTACGGATGGCTCGCGACCGTACAGGAGTCACAGCACCGTCGCGAGCAGATCAGACTGCCACGTCCTCGGGGAGGACGGCGTCGGGCTGCTCGCCACCGGTGGCTCCCAGCTGCCCGGTGGGTTCGAACCAGCGGCCGTCGGGCGGGAGGGTCTCCAGCGTGATCCGCGGCAGCGGCTGGGCGAACAGGCCTGCGATGTCTTCGAGGTCGATGAACGCCAACCGATCGCTGGACGACAGCCCGCCGGCGTACTCGGCGAACCCGAGCACGGTCACGTCCAGCCCGTCGGCGGCGATCTCCTCGAGCGGCTCGAGGAAGTTGCGCGCATCGTTGGATCCGACGTACACGGCGGCGAGATCCCCCTCGGCGCGGCGGCGTTGGACGTGGTCGAGCATGTCGCGATCGACGTCGCTGTCGCCGACCTTGGGCTTGGCGAAGACCCGGAACCCTTCCTCCAGCAACCACATCACCCACCCGCGCATGGGTCCGGCCACGTGCGGCGCGACGTTCACGAAGATGCAGGCCTCCGCCTCGTCGTGCGGGCCGGCCCGGTCCACGAGCCAACGGCCGAGCACGTCCAGGTCCGGGCGTTCCCGTGCCGTCGGCTTCCCATCGATGATGTTGGCCAGGGTCATGTCGACGTTCGGGGCGTCCCACACCAGCAGGTGACGACCCATGTTCCCCTCCGATCCGCCGGGTCATCGTAGGCTCGCCCCCCAGCCAACGACGGAGCGCCCGTGGACGGGATCGTGGATCCCGCGGTCGAGGACTACCTGCGCCAGCTGGTCGCCGTCGACGACCCCGTCGTGGATGAGCTGGAGCGACACGCCCGCGAGCGGGACTTCCCCATCGTCGGCCCCACCGTCGGGCGGTTCCTGCAGCTGCAGGCCCGCGCGGTCGATGCCCGGCGGGTGTTCGAGCTCGGCTCGGGATTCGGGTACTCGGCGTACTGGTTCGCGCAGGCGGTCGGTGCGCACGGAGAGGTGGTGTGCACCGACCTCGACCCGTCCAACGCCGAGGCGGCCGAGCGCTTCCTGGCGCCGGCCGGGCTGTGGGACCGGGTCCGGTTCGAGGTCGGTGACGCGCTCGACGTCCTGGAGGCCACCGAGGGGGCGTTCGACGTGATCTTCTGCGATGCGGACAAGGATCGCTACCCCGACCATTGGCGGGCGGCCGCCGAACGGATCCGGGTCGGCGGGGTGTACCTGTGCGACAACACGCTGTGGTTCGGGCGGGCCGCGACCGGAGAACCGACCCCAGGCCGTCCCGGCTGGACCGAGGCGATCCGCGAGCACAACCGGCTGGTGGCCGACGATCGACGGTTCGTCAGCAGCCTGGTGCCGCTCCGCGACGGTGTCGTGGTGGCACTCCGGGTGGCGTGAGTGTTCAGCACACGGGCGTGTTCAGCACACGGGCGTCAGCCAGTGATACGGGTTGATCGCTCCGCCCCCCCCGGGATGGACCTCGAAGTGGACGTGGGGGGCGCCCCGGTCGGCGTTCCCCGTGCTGCCGTTGTACGCGACGAGCTGGCCGGCCTCGACCCGCTTCCCCGGGTGGATCCCGGCCGCGTAGCCCTTCAGGTGCGCGTAGTAGTACTGGACGCCGTCGTCGCCCCACAGGTATAGCCCGATGCCGCCCAGCCCGCTGCTCGAGAACTGCCGGATCCGCCCGGTCGTGAAGGCATAGACCGGCGCCCCGTACGGGGCCATGACGTCGGTGCCCTTGTGGCGCCGGCCACCGGATCGGGGATGGCCCCAGGTGTCGCGGAAGTGGTAGGCCCCCTGCATGATGCAGGCGTACAGGCCCTGCTGAGCGCCGCGAGTGATCAGCCGCTGGCGGTCCTTGCGGGTCTTCAACTCGCGGTACACCTCCGACACTTCGACGAACCGTGCCTGCAGCTCCTCCCCGCGCTGCACCATCTGCGCCTCGAGCTGCAACAGATCGGTGGCCCTGGCGGCCAGCAGTTCGCCGGTCTGCTGCAGCTGCGTGCGCAGCGCCGAGGAGTGCTGCAAGGCGGCCAGGTCCCGCCGCGACAGCGCTGCCAGCAAGCGGGCACGCTCGCGCGCGCCGTCGGGTCCGTCGGAGGTGAACAGCGACTCGAGCCCGCTGGACTCGCCCCGCTTGAAGGTGGCACGCGCCCGTACCTCCAGGGCCTCGCCGGCCTCGCGCGCCTCGGCCTCGAGGTCGGCGGCGCGCTGCTCGAGGGAACCGAGCTCGTCGCGGGTCAAGGCGATGCGCGCCGTCAGGTCGTCGAGTTCGGCCGCGGCCTTGTCGATCTGGTCCTCGAGCGCGTTCTTCTGGCGCTCGACGGCCTCGAAGTCCTGGGCCCAGGCGCCGGTGGGGACGATCACCGAAAGGGCGACGACCAACGCCAGCAGCAACCGCCGGGGTCGCGTGCCTACCGGTGGTCGGTTGCTGAGACCTGGCCGCGCGGCTCGGCGCGCGCCTGCGTCAGCGAGCATGCTGCTGGGTTGTCCCCTCGGTCAGTCGACGTGGGCGCCCCCGGGGTGGACCCATCGCCCCGTCGCCGCGAACATCGTGGCAGGCTCGGTCGGCCTGCATCGTCCCTCCGATCGGAGGAGCCTGCCAGAAGTCGTCCGGCCTCGCCACTGACGGCCACGCGTGGGTTCGGTGCGCGAACACCGTGTGGTTACGCTCGCACGGCGTCCAGGCGCCGGAGGCAACAGATGCGAGGCTCACACCGCGACCCACCCTGGATCATGCGCACCTACTCAGGGCACACCTCGGCGGCCGCGTCGAACGCTCTGTACCGCCGCAACCTGGCCAAGGGACAGACCGGCCTGTCGGTCGCCTTCGACCTGCCCACCCAGACCGGCTACGACGCCGATCACGAGCTGGCCCGCGGGGAGGTCGGGAAGGTCGGCGTGCCGATCAGCTCGATCGCGGACATGCGCGGGCTGTTCGACGGCATCCCGCTGGAGCAGATGAACACGTCGATGACGATCAACGCCACCGCGATGTGGCTGCTGGCGTTGTACGTGGCGGTGGCCGATGAGCGGGGCGCGGACGTCTCGGCGCTGAGGGGCACGACCCAGAACGATATCCTGAAGGAGTACCTGTCACGGGGGACGTACGCGTTCCCGCCGGAACCGTCGATGCGCCTGACCGCCGAGCTGATCGAGTACACGGTCGGTCACATCCCGAAGTGGAACCCGCTGAACGTCTGCAGCTACCACCTGCAGGAAGCGGGCGCGACGCCGGTGCAGGAGGTGGCGTTCGCGCTGGCGAACGCCTGCGCGGTCCTCGACACGGTCCGCGAACGTGGGCGGGTGCCCGAAGAGCGGTTCCCGGTCGTGGTCGGGCGGATCTCGTGGTTCTTGAACGCCGGGATCCGGTTCGTCGAGGAGGTCGCCAAGACCCGGGCGTTCGTCGAGCTGTGGGACCGCATCACCCGCGAGCGGTACGGGGTCGAGGATCCCAGGCTGCGGCGTTTCCGCTATGGGGTGCAGGTGAACTCGCTCGGCCTGAGCGAGCAGCAACCGGAGAACAACATCGCCCGGATCCTGATCGAGATGCTCGGCGTGACCCTGTCGAAGGACGCGCGAGCCCGTGCCATCCAGCTGCCCGCGTGGAACGAGGCGCTCGGTCTACCCCGTCCGTGGGACCAGCAGCTGTCCCTGCGGATGCAGCAGATCCTCGCCTTCGAGACCGACCTGCTGGACCACGACGACCTGTTCACCGGCTCGCAGACCATGGCGGCGCTCACCGCTGAGATCGCCGAGGCGGCGTGGGAGGAGCTCGGGCGGATCCTCGACTTGGGCGGCGCGGTGGCCGCCCTCGATCACATGAAGCAGGAGCTGGTGCGGTCGAACGCCGAGCGGATCCGCAGGATCGAGTCCGGCGAGCAGACCGTCGTCGGCGTCAACCGCTTCACCGAGCACGAGCCATCACCGCTGATCGACGCGGACGGGGGGATCCTGAAGGTCCCGGACGTGGCCGACGACGAGCAGATCGCCCGGCTGAAGGCGTGGCGCGAGGAGCGCGACGACACCGCGGTGAAGGACGCGCTCGAACGGCTCCGTGACGCGGGGGAGGCCGGCGACAACCTCATGCCGGCATCGATCACGGCGGCCAAGGCGGGGGCCACGACCGGGGAGTGGGCCGGCGCACTGCGCGAGCTGTTCGGCGAGTACCGCGCCCCGACCGGGGTCAGCGCACGGACCGTCGCCGACGGCGGGCCCTTGCGGGAGCGCCTGGAGGAGGCCCGGGTCCGGGTGCGGGCGGTGGAGGCCCGGCTCGGGCGGAAGCTCCGGATCCTGGTCGGCAAGCCGGGACTCGACGGGCACAGCAACGGCGCCGAGCAGGTCGCCGTCCGCGCCCGCGACCTGGGCATGGAAGTGATCTACGAGGGCATCCGGCTGACCCCGGCGCAGATCGTGCGGACCGCGGTCGACGAGGACGTCCACCTCGTCGGCCTGTCGATCCTGTCGGGTTCCCACCTCGCCCTGATCCCGCAGATCGTCGAGGGTCTGAAGGCCGAGGGACACGACGTCCCTGTCGTCGCCGGGGGGATCATCCCGATCGGCGACGACGAGCGGCTGCGGTCGGCGGGGGTGGCGGCGATCTTCACCCCGAAGGACTACGAGTTGACCAAGATCCTCGTCGAGGTCGCCGAGCTGGCGGGGGCGCGCCTCGCGCCCGGCGCTTGACCTTGGTTGGCCGCCCCGGCGGTCAGTGATGCGACGCTGGGTCGGTTCGTTCCGGGTTGCGGGGGTCTGCGGCGGCGTGGGGTG